>JBIIMQ010000002.1:0-39813 GCA_044337935.1 Candidatus Nitrotoga sp. | reverse complement strand
AGTGCGTAAATTTGGATCTGTTAAGTTGAAGTTTATCTGTGCTTGGATTGATGGAAAATTGAGCTATGGTTAATTTTAAGTTTGAGGCACTTAAAGCGAAAGATCATCTACCTTCGCCTAAAGGTATTGCCCTGAAAATTATTCAGCTTACCTTGAAGGAAGATGTAACGACTCATGAGATTGCGAATGCGATAAAGGTTGATCCTGCATTGTCGGGGCGGTTAATCAAGATGGCTAATGTGCTGATGTCTTACCAGATACGGCCCATTACATCTATTACAGATGTGGTTATGTCGTTGGGTTTGAGTATCGTCCGTAATGTGGTGTTGGGTTTATCTCTGGTGGAAAGTAGTCGGGATGGGCACTGCCGAAAATTTAATTATCAAAATTTTTGGTCAAGATCGTTGTTAATGGCAATTGCTGCCAAGAATTTTATAGAGGGCCGTAGGTTGGGTGCGGCTGAAGAAATGTTTGTGCTGGGTTTGTTGGGTCAAGTTGGTTCTCTGGGGTTGGCGACAGCATTTCCCCAAGAGTATTCTCTTATACTTGAAAAAATTGGAGCCGATGATAATGATTCCAAACTAATTGATCTTGAACGTGCAGAATTCGGGCTCGATCATAATCAGTTGACTAAAGAAATGCTGGCAGACTGGGGGTTGCCGCAAATATTTCAGGTTGCTGCGCTACATCATGAGAATCCGTCTTTGTCTGGTCTTGCCGAAGGGAATCGGCACTGGCATATTTTAAACATACTGCATGTTGCAAGTCATTTTTCCAAGGCGTGTTTAACGCACGGGCAGCATCAGCAAAAAATGGCATCTAAATTAATTATGATTGCCGCCAGACAGGGTTTGGAGGCGGATATTTTTACTGAGTTGGCTGACAGGACGGTTCAGGAATGGCTTGAGCTGAGCAAGCTGTTTGGTATTCGGTCTTTAGAAGTGCCTCCCTTTAATGAAATTTTAAAAGCGTTGTTGCCAGCTGAATTGGAAGAGTCTGGCAGCAGTAGTGATGGTGCGATGCCAGAGATTGGCTTGGAAACGCACTATGCATTGCGTATTTTGCTTGTAGAAGATGATTATGCAACGGCATCAGTCCTGAAAAATTTGCTGACAACTGCAGGGCATACAGTAATTACTGCAGGAAATGGGGCGGAAGCATTGGGTATGCTCGACAAGTTTGTGCCCCAGCTGATTATTACTGACTGGCATATGCCCAAGATGAATGGTATTGAATTATGCAAGGCGCTTAGACACCACGAACGGTGGCGCAATGTTTTTGTGTACGTCATGATAACGCAGGAAAGTTTGAACAAGATAGGGATGATATTTGAGGCTGGAGCCACCGATTATGTACCTAAGCCGGTTAATTCCAAGGTGCTGGGTGCGAGATTGAGTGTTACCCAGCGTATGGTACAGTTGCAGGGCGAACGGGAGAGTGAGCATCAACAGCTACGTGTAGTTGCTGCGCAGCTGGCGGAATCAAATCAGAGACTTCAGCAGATGGCGCTTACAGATGTTCTTACTGAGTTGCCCAATCGTCGTCATGCGAATGATTATTTGGAACAGCAGTGGGCGATGGCAGAGCGTAGTGATCGTCCATTGTCGTGCATGTTAATAGACGTAGATTTCTTCAAGAAGGTTAATGACACCTATGGCCACAAGGTAGGGGATGATGTACTGAAACATGTTGCAAAAATTCTACGAACATCTGCGCGTAAGCAGGATATGGTGTGTCGTTTTGGTGGCGAAGAATTTTTGGTGATTTGCCCGGATGTGCAATTGGATCAGGCCTATCAATATGCGGAAAGATTGCGATTGAATGTAGCCACTGAAAGTGGCCCGCATAACTTAACGGTTGCAGTCAGCATCGGCGTAGCCAGCAAGGCACCGTCACTATTAAATGCCGAAATGTTGTTGCGACTTGCGGACGAGCGCTTATACATGGCTAAAGAAATGGGGCGCAATCGTACTGTTGGAAATTGATTTTTGTATTTTGTAAAAAGTTTTATGGCGGATTTGAATTCGAAGCTCGGTAATTAATGGGTTATAGATTGCAGCTAACTAACGGCAACACATTACAACGTTAAGCAATAACTGCTTCCGGAATTTCCAGTTGTACCTTCTCGTCTTTATCAACAGTGACGGTCACTTTGCCGCCATTTGATAATCTGCCGAACAATAATTCATCTGCCAGCGCACTTCGGATCGTATCCTGAATTAGGCGTGCCATTGGTCGTGCACCCATGAGCGGATCGAATCCAGCTTTGGCAAGGTAATTTTTGAGCGCATCGGTGAAGATAACTTCAACCTTCTTTTCGTTGAGTTGCTCTTCAAGTTGCATCAGGAATTTGTCTACCACGCGCAGGATGATCTCTTTATCCAGCGTGGCGAAAGAAATGATGGCATCCAATCGGTTGCGGAATTCAGGGGTAAATAGCCGTTTGATTTCGGCCGTTTCGTCACCGTGCACTCCACTTTGAGTAAACCCTATTTGTGCTTTGCTTAACGCTTCGGCCCCTGCATTGGTCGTCATAATAATAACTACATTACGGAAATCTGCCTTGCGTCCATTATTATCGGTAAGGGTGCCGTGATCCATCACCTGTAGCAGAATATTAAAAATATCCGGGTGTGCTTTTTCGATTTCGTCCAGCAGCAATACGCAATGAGGCTGTTTGTTGATTGTCTCAGTTAGAAGACCGCCTTGGTCAAAGCCAACATAGCCGGGAGGTGCTCCAATGAGGCGTGATACAGCGTGGCGTTCCATGTACTCGGACATGTCGAAGCGATGCAGCGGCATACCCATTGCAAAGGCCAATTGACGGGCAACCTCAGTCTTGCCTACACCGGTTGGGCCGGAGAATAAAAAGCTTCCGATGGGTTTTTGCGGATTTCCCAAGCCACTTCGGGACATTTTTATGGCACGTGCTAGTACATCAATTGCGGCATTTTGACCAAATACTACAGTCTTGAGGTCACGATCCAGCGTCTTCAATAAATTGCGATCATCGGAAGATACAGTGCGAGAAGGTACGCGTGCAATCTTGGCAATGATCTCTTCAATTTCATGTTTACCGATAAGTTTTTTCTGTTTTGATTTGGGCAGTATGCGTTGTGCCGCACCTGCTTCGTCTATTACATCAATGGCTTTATCGGGAAGATGTCTGTCGTTGATAAAACGAGAGGAAAGTTCGACCGCGCTAGTGAGCGCAGCGGTGCTGTACTTGATACCGTGATGAGTTTCGAAGCGGGATTTTAATCCTTTGAGAATTTCAATGGTTTGTTCAATGGACGGTTCGGGCACATCTATTTTCTGGAAGCGGCGCGATAGCGCGTGATCTTTTTCAAAAATTCCACGATATTCCTGATAAGTGGTAGCACCAATGCACTTGAGTGTGCCATTGGAAAGCGCAGGTTTGAGTAAGTTGGAAGCATCCATTGTGCCGCCCGAGGCTGCGCCTGCGCCGATCATGGTGTGTATTTCGTCAATGAACAGAATGGCGTGGGGCTCATCGGCTAACTCTTTGAGTACGGCTTTCAGGCGTTGCTCAAAATCACCGCGATATTTGGTTCCGGCCAGTAGTGCGCCCATGTCCAATGAGAAGATGCGAGCATTTTTGAGAACTTCCGGTACGTTATTTTCCTTAATTCTGCGTGCCAATCCTTCAGCGATAGCTGTTTTACCTACACCGGCCTCACCGACAAGCAGCGGGTTGTTTTTACGGCGGCGACACAGGGTTTGGATAACGCGCGTCAATTCGGTTTCGCGTCCGATCAAGGGATCGATTTTTCCAGCCAAAGCCTGTGCGCTGAGATCAAGAGTGTAATCGTTCAGGGCATTTTTCTGGGTTGGCTCTTGCTCTGTTTCGGGATCTGTTGATTTTGGGTTATTGGATTGTGTTGATTTATCTATTCCATGTGCAATGTAGTTCGTTACATCCAGCCGGGTAATAGCACGCTGGTTTAAGAAAAATACGGCGTGGGAATCTTTTTCGTTAAACAGGGCAACCAGAATATTGGCGCCGGAAACTTCTTTTTTATTGGATGATTGTATGTGCAGAATGGCACGCTGAATGACACGCTGGAATCCAACTGTTGGCTGAGTATCCACTTCGCCGTTGCCGGGAACTACGGGTGTATGGGTATTAATAAAGTCGGAAAGTACTGCACGCAATTCTTCAATATCTGCCCCACAGGCGCGCAAAACATGTGCCGCAGATGAGTTGTCCAGCATGGCGAGCAGCAGGTGTTCTACCGTGATAAATTGGAAGCGTTTTTGGCGTGCTTCAACAAATGCCAAATGCAGGCTGATTTCAAGTTCTTGCGCGATCATATTTTTACGTTTCCTCTAATTCGCAACGTAGCGGGTGTCCGTGCTGTTTGGCAAATGCCGATACCTGCTCAACTTTTGTTTCCGCGATATCTCTGGTATAGACCCCGCATACTGCTAATCCTTCATGATGGACTTTGAGCATTAATTGGACGGCATGTTCACGATCCATTGAAAAAAATGTCTGTAACACTTCCACGACAAAATCCATGGTTGTGAATTCGTCGTTTAACAGCAGTACTTTATACAGTTTAGGTGGTTTGATTTTTTCCCGTTCTGTTTGCAGTAAGGATATGTTTTCATATTTCGTTGCCATAGTTGTTATTATTGCATTGATGTTCGCAGTATGTTCGATGATTAATGAGGTTTTTTCAAGTATTTTTAAAAAATTATTATTGAAAATAAAGCGCGTAAGTCTTGACGAAATTGCCAGAATTGGAGTAAAAAGTGCATGGGTGTTTGAATGCAAGTTACCTGCAGTACTGGTTTTGCCATGTACGCTCTTGGAATTCAAACAGTTTAACGGGAATCCACCCGGTTTTAGTTAAGGAAGTAGGACATGGCAAACGGTACAGTAAAATGGTTCAATGATGCAAAGGGTTATGGTTTCATTACTCCGGATGATGGAAGCGAAGATCTGTTCGCACATTTTTCCGCGATTACCATGAGTGGCTTTAAATCCCTTAAAGAGGGTCAAAAAGTTACTTTTGATATTGTTCAAGGACCTAAAGGTAAGCAAGCTGCCAATATTCAGGCTCCTTAAATTGAGCTGCTGAGTAAGTTTCTGGTACGAATAAAGCCCGCTTGAGCGGGCTTTATTCGTTTTATCGCCATCACTTTAATTTCATTGCGTGGCATCTGTTTTTCGGATGGTGTGCTGCTTGTTGCCTGATGATCGACCTACAGTGCTTGTAATGGTTCGAATAGCATTGCCAGATCGTTTGTGGAAAGAGGAGCGACTGTTTCCCCGTTGCCATCCAAAATGCCCTGAGCCAAATCACGTTTTCTTTCCTGCATTTCAACAATTTTTTCTTCTACGGTACCTTCAGTGATTAGCTTGTAGACGAAAACCGGATTTTCCTGTCCTATGCGATGGGCGCGATCAGTAGCTTGATTTTCTACCGCAGGGTTCCACCATGGATCGTAATGAATGACTGTATCAGCGGTGGTGAGATTGAGCCCCACGCCACCTGCTTTGAGACTGATCAGGAAGATAGGAACTTCTTTATTTTGAAAACGTTGTATTGGTGTGGTGCGGTCACGGGTATCGCCTGTCAGTTTGACATAAGGCAGGTTGGTTTTTATTAGCTCCAATTCGATTAGAGAAAGCATGGAGGTGAACTGGGAGAACAACAGAATACTCCGCCCTTCCTCCACCATATCCGGCAATAATGACATGAGGAGATCCAGCTTTGCTGAATAGGTTATTTGTTTGACGGTGGGTAATTTGAGTAGCCGTGGATCACAACAGATTTGACGCAGTTTGAGCAGTGCATCAAGAATAATAATGTGACTGCGATTGATGCCTTTCCTGTCAATTTCCAGGCGTATTTTTTCGTGCATGGCTACCCGGATGGTTTCATATAAATCGCGTTGAGCACCAGATAGTTCGCAGGAGCGAATAATTTCTGTTTTTGGCGGTAATTCTTTGGCCACCTGGGCTTTGGTGCGGCGTAGCAGGAATGGGGCAATGCGGCGTGAAAGTACTGCGCGCCGGGAATCATCACTTTGTTTTTCGATGGGTGTGCGGAATAGCTTTCGAAAATTTTTGTCGTCGCCCAATAATCCCGGTAGTAGAAAATGAAAGAGCGACCATAATTCGCCCAGATGGTTTTCCATCGGTGTGCCGGTGAGCGCCAGCCGGTGGCGTGCTTTGATTTGGTGAACAATTTGAGTGGCTTGTGACTTTGAATTCTTGATGATATGACCTTCATCCAGGATCAGCAGGTGGAATTCCTGCCCGGTAAGCACTGTTTTATCCCGTGGCAGCAAGGGATAGGTGGTGAGTACCAAGTCATAATCTCCGATAGATTCGAAATGCTGTTTGCGTAGTTGCCCCTGCAATACCAGAACGCGCAAATCTGGCGCAAAACGTTCTGCCTCGCGTAGCCAGTTGAACATCAGACTGGTGGGTGCGACTACCAAGCTTGGGAGGTTCATGCGACCAGATTCTTTTTCTACCAGAAGATGGGCTAATGCTTGTACGGTTTTGCCTAGCCCCATGTCGTCAGCCAAGATGCCGGCCAATTCGTATTCGCGCAGAAATTGCAACCAGTTAAGCCCTTCCTGTTGATAACGCCGTAAATCGGTTTTTAAACCGGTTGGTGGTGAAACCGGTTGGATCCCGTTGAAATCGCTTAGTTTGCGTCCTAATTCACGCAAACGTTCGCCGCCCAGCCAGCGTAAACCCGCAACGGCTTCCAGTTCGGCCAAGCGTCCTGCCTGCACTGCCGACATCTTGATCCGCTGTAAATTATGTGCGGCATCTTTATCGAAAAGCTCTACCAAGATAGACAAAATGTTTTGTATGCGGGCAATCGGCAATTTCACCAGACGGCCATCGGCAAGACGAGCTATAAGCGGTATGTCATCGGCGTGGTTCTGAGCCAGTGCTTGCATGCTCATTTGTTCGGGGAATTGGCGAATTAAATCCAGCAGGATGGGGAGCAGATTAACGGGTAATCCGTCTATTTGAATACCCAGTTCTACGTCGAACCAGTTATTGTTACCGCAGTCTTCATTGACGGTTGCGGTCCAGTCTTCAATTTCGGCGAAACGAAAATTGAAATTTGGCTCCATTTCGATTTGCCAGCCAGCAGTTCTCAGGGTGGGAAGGTTGGCAAGGCAAAAGTTGATCCATTCCTGATCATCTCCCCCCAAAATTAGTGAGCCATCATGCTTTTTAGGTAGTTCTGAAAAAATTGATAAATCAACAAAGAAAAATCCAAAATCGATAAGTTCATCGAAATAGTTCCGTTCGGCGTCGGCATCGCGGTTAATGCGCAATAATTCATCACCATTACGTTGTGCAATAGATTTTTCAGGTGATGTGGCGTCAATACGTATGCCGCCGTAATCGAATTCAAGACGAACCATGTCAAGCGTTTTGGGTTCGTCGATATAGCTATTTTTCAGGTGGAATGAGCCAAAATGAGGCGGCGGATCCAATGCTACTGTATAAAAACGGAGACATGGGGCGGGATGTCGATCGCTTACTGTTCTTTCTCGAAGCTCTTGGGGCAGCTGAATATTGATACCGGGAAGTGTTCGCGTCAATTCACTACCGATACGGCCCGCCAGTGCCGATGGAATGGCGGGTGCGCTGATCAAAGTGCAAGCAATTTCGCCGGGCAGGCCGATATCCAACTCACCGCAAATTGATGTGGCTGTATTGATATACCAAGGGGGGGACAGCGGTAGCACCCGTGATGCTGGTGTGGTTTCAATATGTAGTCTCTGATTTCCCTGCGTGTCTACGATCCAAACAGGTTGCGTGACATATTTTTCACCAAAAGATAGCGGCTCGGAATCGGGTGTTTCCCAAAAGCATCTGCCAGTGGTGATCATCTCTGTTATCCATCGGGCACCCTGTGCGCCAGTTAGGTGGCTCTTTGTCGCACGTATTTGGTTTAGTGCGGCGATAATTTCTTGATCCCGCCGGGTAAAGTAGGGTGGTGCCGACCCAATTATGAAATTGGTTATGGAATTAAGAGGCGTTTTTTTTCCATATCCACCGGTTTTGAGTAATCGGGCAGTGAAAAACCTCACCTCTATTCCTGCGGGTTTGCCGTCTTTTAAATTCAAAACGTACAGCAAGCGCTGCAACATGTTTTCTGGCAAATGATCGCGGTTTAGTGCGGGTAAAGCTGCGCGTGATATTTCGGTTAGCCACAGAGAAATTTCATCTGGCAAATCTGTAATATTCGATACTGTTTGATTAATAGGCACAGGGGGGGCAAGAGGAAATTCCGCTTGAGCTTTAATCAGCGTTGCGACAACGTGTTTGCAGTTGTGGCCGATCGGACAGCTGCATCCACCACTGACCAATACCTGACCCGTTGGTTGTGTTTGCAGCAAAATGTTGACGCGATAGCGATTGTTATTTGAACCCGCGACAAGCGTAGTAATGCAGGTACCGTTTGGGCTGATATCGAGCGTCGCAACTTTGTTGTCGCGGTAATACTGATACCCTCGTATCAAATATGCGCTCGAAAAAGATGAGGCTATGTCGACGGATGAAACAAGAGATCGCACTGTATTCTAGAGCCTTGAAGTTAAAAACACTGTTTGCAACCTTTTGATTGTATTGGGCAAGATCAAATAAATTAATTGTGCCCAACCAATATTGTGGTCTACATGTTTTTAACGATGGTTTCACCGAATGCGGAGCACGATATTTGCTGTGCACCTTGCGTCAATCGAGCGAAATCATAAGTGACTGTTTTGGCGGCGATTGCTCCGTTCATGCCTTTGATAATCAGGTCAGCGGCTTCCACCCAGCCAATGTGGCGCAGCATCATTTCTGCCGAGAGAATTAATGAGCCGGGATTGACGTAATCTTGTCCGGCGTATTTGGGTGCAGTGCCGTGGGTGGCTTCAAACATGGCAATATCGTCAGATAAATTGGCGCCCGGTGCGATACCAATGCCGCCAACTTCTGCCGCCAGTGCGTCGGATATGTAGTCGCCGTTGAGATTCAAGGTGGCAATCACGTCATATTCTGACGGGCGTAAAAGAATTTGCTGCAGGAATGCGTCAGCAATGGCGTCCTTGATGATAATGCCACCGCATCCATATTTTTCAGGGAGTTTTAACCATGGCCCGCCATCGATTTCTACTCCGCCAAACTCACGTTTGGCGAGTTCATAACCCCATTTTTTGAAACCGCCTTCGGTGAATTTCATGATGTTACCCTTGTGTACTAGGGTAACTGATTTTCTCTTGTTATCAATGGCATATTGAATGGCGCGACGAATTAAACGCTCGCTGCCTTCGATGGATACCGGTTTGATCCCGATAGCGGATGTTTTCGGGAAACGGATTTTTGAGACACCCATTTCATTTTGTAAAAAATGGATGATTTTTTTTGCTTCAGGTGAACCGGCTTCCCATTCAATGCCGGCATAAATATCTTCGGTGTTCTCACGAAAGATCACCATATCTACTTTCTCGGGTGCTGTTACCGGAGTAGGGACGCCTTCGAACCAACGTACCGGACGTAGGCACACATATAGATCAAGGATCTGACGTAACGCGACATTGAGTGAGCGAATACCGCCGGATGTCGGGGTGGTGAGCGGGCCTTTTATGGACACAACATGGTCACGTACTGCTTCCACTGTTTCATCCGGTAGCCAGGTATTGTTGCCGTAGATGTTTACCGCTTTTTCGCCGGCATATACTTCCATCCATGCAATTTGGCGTTTACCATGGTAAGCCTTGCTGACTGCCTGATCCACCACACGTCGCATAACAGGGGTAATGTCTATGCCTGTGCCATCACCCTCGATGAAAGGAATGATAGGGTGATCTGGCACATTCAGCGTGTGGTCCTGGTTAACGGAAATTTTTTGGCCTTGAGATGGAACCTTGATATGTTGGGTCATGTGTTTTCGCTCCCCGATGAGAATACCTTGGGGGTAATAATTAATAATATGGATTATTCAGAAAGTGGAAAAGTCGGATGAGCCGCATCCTGTTGTTCAACAAACCTTATGGCGTGGTTTGTCAATTCAGACGCGATGGCTTACATCCAACGCTGGCCGATTATATCGCGGTTCCTGATTTGTATCCAGCGGGACGATTGGATGCGGACAGCGAGGGTTTGCTGTTGCTTACGGATGACGGTATGTTGCAGCATCGTATTACGGATCCGCAGCATAAATTGGCCAAGATTTATTGGGTGCAAGTGGAAGGCGAACCCAGCGAGATGGCGCTGGCGCAATTACGAAATGGGGTAACTTTGTCTGATTTCGTGACGTTGCCTGCTAAGGTAAGATTAATGGAGGAACCGGCAAATTTATGGCTGCGCACTCCCCCGATTCGTCAGCGCAAAAACAAACCAACTAGTTGGCTGGAATTGACTATTCGCGAGGGCAAGAATCGTCAGATACGCCGTATGACCGCTGCGGTCGGTTATCCTACTTTGCGTTTGATTCGTTATCGGATTGGCGAGTGGACGCTGGATGGGTTGGAGTCGGGCATCTGGCGTGAGGCTGCGGTATAATGTGCGTCTTTTGGGATTTTTGACAGGGGAAATATCATGCCTATTTACGAATATCGTTGTAGTAGTTGTGGTGTGCAAAAAGATATCATGCAAAAGATCAGTGAGGCGCCGTTGACCGTGTGTCCCGAATGTGGCAAGCCTACGTTCAGTAAACAGCTATCGGCAGCCGGTTTTCAGCTTAAAGGTAACGGCTGGTATGCAACTGATTTTAAAGGATCTGGTAGCAAGCCGGAATCAAAATCGGAATCGTCTGCCGGCCCTGCCGGGTCGACTTCGGGTGGCAACGGGTGAAGAAATATTTACTCACCGGGTTATTGGTGTGGGTTCCGCTGGGCATTACGCTTTGGGTTTTGGATCTGACGATCAGTACGCTGGACCAAAGTTTGTTGCTGCTACCGGCAAATTGGTCCCCGGATAAACTGCTGGGTATTCATATTCCGGGTTTGGGGGTGATACTTACGGTAGTCATCGTGCTCAGTACCGGTTTGCTGGTGCATAATGTGCTGGGGCAACGTTTGTTGCGCTATTGGGAAAGTCTACTGCACCGCATTCCTGTGGTAAGCAGTATTTACCACAGTGTAAAACAGGTTAGCGATACGTTATTGTCCAGCAATGGAATGGCTTTTCGTAAAGTGTTGTTGGTGCGGTATCCGCATCCGGAGGCGTGGGCGTTGGCATTTCAGACAGCCATCCCGGGTGAGGTAACGCGCCAACTTGACGATGATTATGTGGGGGTATTTATTCCCACTGCACCTAGTCCGGTTAACGGGTTTTATTTCTTCGTGCGTCGTGTTGATACCATCGAGATTAATATTAGCGTGGACGTGGCTCTGAAATCCATTATTTCGATGGGTGTGGTTGCCGCACCCGTTGCGTCTTACCCCCCGGAAAACTAAAACAATTCCTGTTTCTTAGATTATTGATTGAAAATATGCGAACTCATTATTGCGGACAACTTAACGTTTCAAATTTAGGCCAAGCTGTTACTTTGTGCGGTTGGGCACATCGTCGCCGTGATCATGGCGGAGTGATTTTTATCGATCTTCGCGATCGTGAAGGATTGGCACAGGTGGTATGTGCTCCGGATCGTGCCGATATGTTCAAAATTGCCGAATCGGTACGTAGCGAATTCGTGTTGCGTATTAACGGACGTGTGCGTCGCCGTCCGGAAGGCAGTTCAAACAGCAATATCAGTAGTGGAGAGATTGAGATTCTATGCCATGAAATTGAAGTGCTGAACGCTGCACTCACGCCGCCGTTTCAGTTGGATGACGAAAATCTGTCTGAGAATGTGCGTCTGACACACCGTGTGGTCGATCTGCGGCGTCCGCAGATGCAGAAAAATCTGATGCTGCGCTACAAGACGTCCATGGCGTTTCGTCGTTTCTTGGATTCCAAGGGTTTCATCGATATCGAAACACCGATGCTGACCAAGTCCACGCCGGAAGGTGCGCGCGATTATCTGGTGCCTTCACGGGTTCATGCCGGTGAGTTTTTTGCATTGCCGCAGTCGCCGCAGCTGTTTAAGCAGCTACTCATGGTGGCCGGTTTTGACCGGTACTATCAAATTACCAAATGTTTCCGTGACGAAGATTTGCGCGCGGATCGTCAACCGGAATTTACCCAGGTGGATATTGAGACATCATTCATGGATGAAGAGCAGATCATGATGTTAACGGAGGAAATGCTCCGTACGGTATTCAAAGAGGTGCTGGGGACTGTATTGCCGAATCCGTTTCCGCGTATTTCTTACGCGGAGGCAATGGCGCGCTATGGCTCAGACAAGCCCGATTTGAGGGTGACGCTGGAAATTACCGATGTTACGGATGCGGTAAAAGAGGTGGCATTTAAAGTGTTTTCTACTCCCGCCAATCAAGCCAATGGGCGTGTGGCAGCATTGCGCGTGCCGGGCGGTGGCTCGCTTACACGGGGTGAGATTGATGAATACACCAAATTTGTCGGTATCTACGGCGCACGCGGCTTGGCCTACATTAAAGTCAATGATGTTACTCAGCTGAATGAAACCGGCCTGCAATCGCCTATCGTTAAAAATCTGAATGAAGGCGCGCTCAGAATAATCATGGCCCGCACAGGCGCACAGGACGGTGATTTGATTTTCTTCGGAGCGGATAAAGCTCGGGTAGTGAATGACGCGCTGGGTGCGTTGCGAATCAAGATTGGCCATGAGAAAAATTATGTCAGCGGGGCAGCATGGACTCCATTATGGGTAGTGGATTTCCCCATGTTTGAATATGACGAAGAGGCCAAGCGTTGGAATGCATGCCATCATCCGTTCACTGCTCCCAAGGATGAACACCTTCACTTGTTGGAAAGTGATCCCGGCCGCTGTTTGGCGAAGGCATATGACATTGTGTTGAACGGTTGGGAGCTTGGCGGAGGCTCGGTGCGTATTCACAAGGAAGAAACCCAGTCGTTAGTATTCCGTGCGCTCAACATTGGTGCGGAAGAGGCACAGTTGAAATTTGGTTTCCTGCTGGATGCGTTGCAATATGGCGCACCACCGCACGGCGGGTTGGCTTTCGGTCTGGATCGTATCGTCACGATGATGAGCGGTTCGGAATCGATTCGTGATGTGATTGCCTTCCCAAAAACTCAGCGCGCGCAGTGTTTGCTAACCCAAGCACCCAGTGCCGTTGATGAAAAACAATTGCAAGAACTGCATATCCGCTTACGTCAGAAAATTCAAACGACGGTGGAAATGACGAAGGAGTAGCGTGGCGACGCACTGCGGTTGTAATGGGAAGAAAATCTCTGCAGGTAAGTTCCACATCAAAATGTCATGGGATAGCCGGTATGAGCGGTGTTTTGCATGGACAGATTCAGAGAGGCTAACCGGGTGAAAATGATAGGTGTACGGTTCATCCTGCATTCTTGGTTTGTTTTGTTTGCAATGCTGGCGGTGCTGGCTTCGGGACAAATACACGCTTACGCGTTCGGGTCAAATATTGACCGCGAAATGCGGGTAATTGCCGTGTCTGCATTGCCACCGGAAGGGCGGGAAACTTTACGTCTTATTAAGCAGGGTGGGCCGTTTCCATATCCGCGTGACGGGGTGATATTCAGTAATTTCGAAAAACGCTTGCCCAAGCGCGAGCGTGGTTACTACCATGAATTTACGGTAAAAACGCCCGGATTACACAATCGTGGTGCGCGGCGCATTGTCTGTGGTCAACCTGTCGAGTGTTATTACAGTGCGGATCACTATCGAACTTTTCAGCGCATTATGGAGTGACATGGATACGTTGTCGCTACGCTTAAAAGATACAAGAGAGGCGGGTGTGTGTCGCTTGGATTGCCGTTCGGATGAGTTGTACGCGGCAGTAACAGAGGCGGGCTATGCTTTGTTCGAGGTTGATCTGGCCGGGGTAGCGGGCAAGGAAAATTTTATTGCTGTCATTGCCCGGGCAGTTCACGCGCCGGATTGGTTCGGTGGCAATTGGGATGCACTGGCCGACCTATTGGGCGACCTTTCCTGGCAACCTGCTATGGGTTACGTGCTGTTGTTGCGTCATGGGAATGATACGTTCGGGATGGATGTCGGGGATTATGATCTTGCTATGGACGTTTTTGCCGACACGACCGCTTTCTGGAGATCGCAAAATAAACCGTTCTGGATTTTCTTCTGCTAGCGCCATTCATGAAATATAAATTACCGGTTTCTGTATTAGTGGTGATTTACACCTTGGACTGTGAGGTATTGCTTCTTGAACGCGCTGACCACCCGGGTTTTTGGCAGTCGGTCACCGGCAGTCAGGATGAAGGCGAATCTTTGTATGAGACCGCTGTACGCGAAGTGTTTGAGGAGACGGGTTTGGATACCAGCCTTTTTAGCTTGGTAGACTGGCGGGCCGAAAATATCTATGAAATTTATGCCAAATGGCAACATCGCTATGCACCTGGCACCCGGCACAATACCGAGCATGTGTTTGGATTGAAATTATCCCGCGTGCTGCCTGTCCAATTGTCACCGCGTGAACATCTCGGCTATAAATGGTTACCTTGGCAGGAAGCGGCGGGGTTGGTGTTTTCACCAAGTAATCGCGAAGCAATTTTGCAATTGCCAGAAAGAGCAAAAAATTGAAACTATTCGTGCATAGTGAACGAAAGAATCTTAAATGAAGGAAATTAAAAAGCAGGATGGCATGATATCGATTGCCTATGATCATCCGGGCTGCGCCACTTCGACAGCGTGGGCGAAGAAGCCGCGCGAGCCGGAATCCGCTGAAAAGGCCATGCTGATTGAGCGCATCAAGCGGTTGTTAAATGAACAGGATGCGGTATTGGTGGCGCATTATTATGTGCATCCTGATTTGCAGGATTTGGCCGATGCAACAGGCGGTTGCGTATCGGATTCTCTTGATATGGCCAGCTTCGGCCATCAACACCCGGCGCAAACCTTGGTGGTGGCGGGGGTGCGTTTTATGGGCGAGACAGCGAAAATTCTTAATCCGGAAAAGCGGGTGTTAATGCCTGATCTGGATGCGAACTGTTCGCTTGATTTGGGCTGTCCGGTGGAGGAATTTACCGCTTTTTGTGACGCACATCCGGATCGAACTGTGGTGGTATACGCCAATACCAGTGCGGCGGTGAAGGCGCGCGCCGATTGGGTGGTCACCAGTTCGATAGCGTTGCCTATCGTTAAGCATCTCAAGGAGCAGGGGCAGAAAATCTTGTGGGCACCGGATCGTCATTTGGGCAATTACATTCGGCAACAAAGTGGTGCCGATATGTTGCTGTGGCAAGGTTCGTGCGTGGTGCACGACGAATTCAAGGTCAAAGAGCTGGTTGAACTTAAAGCGCAACATCCTGATGCCAAAGTGCTGGTGCATCCGGAATCGCCTCCGGAAATAGTTCAGCTTGCGGATGTGGTTGGTTCGACTACCCAGCTCATTAAAGCCACGCAAATGCTGGCTGCGAACAAATTCATTGTGGCGACTGATAACGGTATTCTGCATCGGATGAAAATTTTGTCTCCTGGTAAAATATTTTTCGAAGCGCCTACGGCTGGAGAAGGTGCGACTTGCACAAGCTGCAGCCATTGTCCCTGGATGGCAATGAACGGATTATTGAATCTGGCCCAAGTGTTGGAAAGCGGCAAAAATGAGATCCATGTTGATACGATTATCGGTCGTCGTGCCAAGGTTCCTATCGAACGCATGCTGGACTTTGCGCGTCAGAGTAACCTTCCTACCCGGGGCATAGGTAACGCCTGACGGATGTTTGCGGTGTGTATCGTTTTCATTGCGTATATTGTAATAATATGCGGTCTGCTGATGCGGTATTGATGAGGCCTTATGACCACACTGAACATCGTTACCTACAATATTCACAAGGGTTTGTCGCATTTCAACCGGCGAATTGTGTTACATGAATTACGTGAGCGCCTGCGTGAACTCAACGCTGATATCGTATTTCTGCAGGAGGTCCAGGGTGAGAATACCCGTGACAGCCTGCATTTTCATGATTCTCCCATTTTGCCGCAACATGAGTTTCTGGCTGATCAGATTTGGCCGCATCATGCATATGGAAAGAATACCGTATATATAGGTGGTCATCACGGAAACGCGCTGCTGAGCCGCTATTCGATTGTGGAATGGGATAATCTGGACATTTCCGCCCATCGTTTTGAGAGCAGAGGTTTGTTGCATTGCGTAATTGATCTGCCGAAAACGGATCAAAGGGAAACCAGTCTGCCGCTGCACTGTATTTGTGTCCATTTCGGTTTATTCAAACGCGGCCGCCGGATGCAATTTAATGCGCTGGTTGAACGTATCAAGCAAATGGTGCCGCCGGATACGCGATTGATTGTTGCAGGTGATTTTAATGATTGGCGCAACAATGCCAGTCGTTTGCTGACTTATGAATTGCAATTGCACGAGGTGTTTGAAGCAAATGCCGGCAGACCGGCACGCAGTTTTCCGGCAGGCATCCCGTTTCTGCGCATGGATCGCATTTATGTGCGCGGGTTGGAAATTAAGCACTGCGAGGTGCATGCGTGGAGAAGAATTTCAGACCATGTCGCGCTGTCCGCGACTCTTTTGCTATGAGCCGCACACATTTTGTTGACGGTCATATGCTGGTTTTATTGCGTAACGGTGAGGAATATTTTCCGCGCCTGATTGCAGCGATAGATGCGGCGACCCGCGTGATTTATCTGGAAACTTATATTTATGCTGCTGATACTTGCGGTTACCAAGTGTCGCAGGCGTTGCAGCGTGCGGCTAAACGCGGTCTGATGGTGAATTTGCTGCTGGATGGTTTTGGTTCAGCCGATTTGCCGGAAAAATGGGTGGATGAGCTGCGCGGGGCGGGTGTAGTGGTGTTGTGGTATCGCCCGGAAATCGCGCGCTTCAGTTTGCGCCGTCATCGCTTGCGCCGTTTGCATCGTAAGCTGGCACTGGTGGATGAACATATCGCCTTTGTAAGCGGCATTAATATTATTGATGATGTGTCGGGTGGACGAATCATGGCGCCGCGTCTGGATTATACGGTTGAGGTGCGGGGAGCGACGGTAGGGAAAATACACCTCGTCATGAGGCGGTTGTGGGTTCTGGTATCGTGGATAAATTTTCGGCGGCAGCTCGAACGGGTAAGGTTGTTGGATGCGTTTAATGATACCGGGCAAGATAAAGTAACCCTCGTGATGCGTGATAATTTTCGTCATCGTCACGATATTGAACACGCTTATCTGGAAGCGATTGCCGGTGCCCGGCAAGAAATTATCATTGCCAATGCTTATTTTTTGCCCGGCCTGCGTTTTCGCCATGCTTTGCTTAATGCCGCCCGGCGTGGAGTGCGCGTTGTGTTGTTGCTGCAAGGTAAGGTGGAGTACCGTCTGCAACACTTTGCCACGCGAGCGCTGTACGATGAGTTATTGCAGGTAGGCATAGAGATTCATGAATATCACGCCAGTTTTATGCATGCCAAGGTGGCGGTGGTGGACGGTTATTGGGCAACCGTAGGTTCATCCAATATTGATCCGTTCAGTTTATGGTTAGCGCGTGAGGCCAATCTGGTGGTTTGCGATACCGGTTTTGCCGAATCATTACGCGCTGATTTGTTGCATGAGATTGCGCACAGTGCCCGGTTTATTTCTCATTCCGTGTGGCGCAAACACGGTATTGGGATGCACTTAATGATGCGTATCAGCTATGCGATGGTGCGCTTTCTGGCGGGGGTGATTGGCTATGGACGTGAACATGACCATGTGTAGTTTCAGGTGATGAATCTGTTATTCGCTTTGCAGCGTGTCGGCAGAGGTGAATGTCCAAGTGCGTGTGATAGTCAGAATATCCGTATCTTTGCGAATGTCCGGCGGAAGTGGCGCAAAAGGCGCGGCCAATTTTACGATGCGCTGTGCTGCAGCATCCAGAATAGGCTGCCGGGATGAGCGGCTTACCTCCACATTTTCCACACTGCCATCTGCACGAATAGAAACGCTGAGCTGCAGTTTGCCGTAAATGTTTTTCTGGCGTGCAGCTTGGGGGTAATTCAGGTTGCCCACGCGTTCCACTTTAATGCGCCAATCTTCAATATATTGTGCAAAGCGATATTCTTGGGTTCGCGCGCCAATAAATTTGCGTCGCGGTAATTTTTGATAAGCATCAAAGTCTTTGCTTATCTGTGCTTCCAAGCGTGCTATTTCCAGATTGCGCTGCATCATATCCTGATTGTTGGTATTGTCGCTGGCTTTCTGGAGTTGTTCTTGGCCCTGAATTTTTTGTTGCGGGATGCTGTGGTTGCTAATAGCGGCTTGTGCCAGCAGAAGTTTGACGCCTTGTTCAAGTTGTTGCACGCGCTGTGCGGATTGCTCAGGCGTGAATTGTTTATCGTCGCTCAGGGTAGGAAGCGGACTTTTTGCATGGCGATCTTGCGGGGTATTGCCACCGCCGTCGAGATTGTTTTGCGCCAAGGCATCGGCCATAATGGGGCGTGATTTTGATTTGCTGTTTACCAGAACCACCTGTAGTGGCTGCATGGAATTGGAAGTTTTGTGTAAGTCGGGCAGCGCGAAGCCAACGCCAAGCAATACAAAGGTATGTAATACCAGTGAGAATGCCATGGCTGAGGCAATAGGCTGTTTGAACAGTGCTAGCAAGCGGTGGCCTCCTCCGCTACCGTGGAAATAAAGCGGGCGTTGAAGTTCAGGTCGAGCAGGTCAATATCGCTTATTTCCAAAATAACACGCGTGTTAGGCGGCAACTCTGGGAGTGACGGGATACGCCCGGTCAGCGGAATGCGATCGAGTCTTACCAGATTTTCGCGCAGCACCAGGGCTTCGGATCGTTGGATGTTTTCTTGCAGCAACCAGCGTAGACACCAATAGCGCTCCATATTGTTTTGGAATTCGTTATACAGAACATAAGCGGCGTCGAAATCACGGATAACGGTGAACAGTGCCGGGTCGTTTTTAGTGTAGGCGGGTGAATCTTCGCGTAACAGGTTGATAATCTGGCGTTGGTTAACCAAGTCGATGTAGCGGCGTAGCGGCGAACTTGACCACATATACTGTGCCACGCCCAAGCCTTGGTGCGGTGCCGGCACGGTGCTCATTTTTACTTTGCCATTGTTTTGCGTTCGGTAAATACCCATCACATCGTGTGTTGCGAGCAATTTTCCCCATTCCGAGTTAACGAAAATCATCAGTTCTGCTACCACTTTGTCGATGGGTGAACCTCGTTTCCGGGTGCTGATACTGACACGGTCGTTTTCTACGTGAAAATTGTAATCTACCTGCTGGGTACTGTTGTCTGCGGATTTTCCGCGTATTGACTCCAGTTTTTGCGCCAAATTCCACAATAATGTGAGTTCTTTGGCAAAAAGAAAATCCAGCTTGCCGGCAGCCAGCGTATCTTCGTTGAATAACGGTTCCAGTGTGTCATGGCGCAGATTGGCGGCGATATGAATACGCTCGATACGGCTTTCCGTGCCCAGCACGGTTAAAGTGCTGGCATCCACTTCGAGATACATGGAAAGCGACGAACAAACCCTATCGGCACATAGCGTAAATGCCTGTACCACGCTGTCCGGTAGCATGGTGATTTTGTCTCCGGGCATATAAACCGTTGACATGCGCTGCATTGCGATGGCATCACCCGGTGAGCCGGGTATGATGCCAAGCGAAGGAGCGGCAATGTGCACACCGATACGCCAGTTGCCGTTGGCAAGAGTTCTTACGGAAAAAGCGTCGTCAATTTCTGTGGTGGTTGCATCATCTATGCTGAATGCGGTATCCGCTGCCAGTGGCAGATCAGGCCAGGTAGCCAGATCAATCTCGGCGAAATCGGTACCCTGAGGAAAGTTTTCAAACAAAAATCGTTCTAAATGATAGGCTTGCGTGGAATGGATCGCTCCGCAGCGCTGCAACAAGTGCGCGACTGACAGGCGTGTGGCGGTGCAGGCAGCTTCCAGCGCCTTCACTTCCAAGGTGTTGCGATCCGGTTTATATAGCAGATGCGGTAATTTATCTGTGAATTCCAGCGGCAAGGTAAAATTGACCAGTTCGTTGGTGTAACGAGCCTGTAAGGCGGCCTGCAGGCGCTTTTTTTCCGCGCTGGCCAGCGCGGATTTGAGTGCATCCGGAGGGGCTGCCTTGTAGCGTCCTTTACCTTTCTTGTAAAAGTGCATGGGCGCGGAATGAAGGCGAATAAGGGTACCTGCCGCTTCGACCGGGTTGGGTGCGTGCCCAAAATATTCGCCAGCAAGCTCATTAAAGCTGAAGTCGTCCGATGGGCTGCATTCCCATAGGAAATCTGTGTCTATGTCTGTTGCGATGCCCTCCGCTTGTGTCATGAATTCAACCAGCCCCGGTTGAGTAAAGCGTAATAGTACGTTGGCTGCCTTGATTTTGCTGCGCTTGCCATGCGCGCTTTCCACCTGTAGTGAGGTTGTGTTATCTGTGAGTATCGAACCGGCCTTGAAAGTACCGTCTTCTTCGTAAAAAATGTTCATAGGGTGCGCGGCGAAAAGAGTGGCGCGATTATACCCCAGCCCCGATTAGGGCCTGGAATTTCCCATTCATTTTGAAAAGTGGGTTGGGTTTTATTGGCCATGCTGCCATCATGCACATGTTTATAACTGATTGTATTTTGTGGAATGTTGGAATGCCGTCAGTTTGGTCAATAAAAATGTAAACTTTTTTTGATCGGATAGCATCAAAACTCTTGACATATTCCGAAGCTGCCCCGTAGTATGCTGGTCTGAGTCTACCGAATTTGGGGTATGGGTGGGCTCCGTAAAAGCCTGTGGCGTAGAAGCTTGGCATGCCTCGACTCTATTCAACTAATCTCGCAAGTTTTATATATAAGGAGCTTCTCATGAAAAAAAGTGTTATTAGTTTCGCTATCGCGTCCTGTTTTGTATTTGGTGCTTCGTTAGCGCAAGCGCAAGCGATTTCTGCGCCTAAGCCAGCATTTGAAGCGGATAAAGCTACTCCGTTTACTGGAAAAGGTTTGAATACTCCATGGAACTGCTGCAAGCAGTATGTTGGTTACACTGGGGAACGTGATCAGCCTGGTGAAGTAAATCAGCCTGGAGCAAAAAATAATAATTCCAGAGACAGAGATGCCGCAGCGGATCCAGGCTTTAAGAATGATGATGGAAACCGTATGCCAGCATTCAGGCGTGCAAATGCTGTATTGGCAAACAATGAGCCAACTAACAGCAAGACATATGGTGCTGGCAGAGATGCAGCACACACAGGCTCTGAGCATGGATCTGGTGATACATTAGGCAATAGCCACTTCACAGCAAACTCTGGTCATAATCAGTGGGTTAATAAATAATATTGCGTTAGCATTATTATAGATAGTAACGACAAAGCCGACTTTAAGTCGGCTTTGTCGTTTATGCAGTCCCTTGTTACCAAGGTACTGCATAACAGTAAGTTGGAAAGTTTGTAGCTCCCCCATTCCCCATCAATGTATTCGTCAGTAAGCAGATAGCTGCTTATTAATGTTGGTGCCGAGTCATAATTCCGTATTGATTTACTTGGTTATTTTCTCCTGTAGCGTCTATTCGTTTAATTTCTCCCTTGATTGATTGCCGTAATGACGAGCAAATTTGTGCCATTTTTTATTTCACCGACCTGTCTTTGTACTTGGTTTCATCGAGATCCCCGCTTCAATGGATGTAATCGATAACTGAAGGAGCAGTGAATTTCAGGCTCTTTTCTACAAATCAATATATTGTTTTTCAGCATATGCTGTGTCCATGGATTCTGTAATAACCACTATATCCATTAATTTTGTCGTTTTAACTATTTATTAAATTTAAACTAATTTATTTTTAATGGGGGTGGTTTTATGCGGCAGGTAATAGTGGAATGTGGTTTGCACGAATGGATGTTTGCTAAAGTTTTTAGTTGAGCCGCCGTTACTGGGGACTGTAACGAGGTTATTTTCTGCTAAGCAAACGCATTACGATATTTTGTGCGGATAGCCTGGAGTGGGTGCAGTGAGTTGACGAGTGGTTAGTGGAAGTTGAATTTAGAAAAAAATTTGACTGATGATTTAGGTTCCAGACTGATTTGGGCGCTAATAACTTTAATCATTATGCAGCGTAGACAATTAAGTGATTCAGGTTGGGGTAAATACGTATTAATTGTTGCTGTGAGATAAATAGTTTCTTTTTTATAAGGCATGTGGCAAATCATGAAAAATATTTCTATATCGAAAAAATTGATACTGTTACTGGCTCTGCCTCTGTTGGGGCTGGTTATTTTCGCAGCTATTAATGCTGAACAGAGCTATCGGGAGTGGCGAAGTTTGACGCAAACCGAAGCGTTGATGAACTTTGCGGTGGCAATAGGTGATGCAACGCATAACCTGCAAATTGAACGCGGTGCCACGGCGGGTTTTGTGCGGTCAAAAGGTGAGCGATTCGCCAGTGATCTGCCGGGATATCGCGCTGAAACGGATCAAAAGATAGGGGGGCTCAAAAATAGTTACTCTCAACTGAATTTGGCCGGTTTGCCTACATCATTACGATCTACGATGGATGCCGCAGTGGGCAAATTGGATGGGCTTAAGGATAACCGTGATGCAGCTTCTCAGCTTAGAATTTCCGCGCCGGAAGCCGCCGGTTATTACACCAAAACCGTTGCCGCTTTGTTGGAAATAATGCCGGTGATTACCGAGCAGGCCAGTGATTTGAAAGTGGCAAAGCAGATGACGGCATATCTGGCTTTCCTTTATGCCAAGGAACGTGCTGGACAGGAACGCGCGTTAATGGTACCGGTATTTACAGCCAACAAAATTGAACCGGGTGAATATAAAACTTTTATCGGTCATATCTCGGCACAGCAGACGCATCTTGATACATTTGTAAATTATGCTTCAGATGAGGCTCGGACACTTTTTAAAAGCAAGATGTCCGGTTCGTCTGTGGATGAAGTGGAAAATATGCGCAAGGTAGTGATAGAAAAGATGGCCGTGGGTGATTTTGGCATTGAGCCAACCAAGTGGTTTGGTAGCATTACAGCCAAGATTAACGGCATGAAGGAAATTGAAAATCTGCTCACCGAGCGTATCCGGGCATCTTCGACTGCTACCGCTGTCAGTGCTCGCACGGCTTTTATGGCCAGCGCGGTGTTGGGTTTGCTGGCTATTCTGATTACTGTAGCGGCGGGAGCATTTATCGTCAAAAGTATCATCACCGAATTGCATACTTTGCGGGAAACTATCACCCTAATTCAGAGTGACCATAATTTGACTCATCGTGTTGATGTGGAAGGTGAGAGTGAAATTGCTGAGACTGCTAATTCCTTTAATCTTCTGATTGGCAGCATGCAGGCAATTATTCATGATGTTGTTGAAAGCTCCAAACAGGTACGCGTGAGTACAAGCCAGCTTTCAACGGTTTCCCAAAAAGTCACCAATAGTTCGCAGTCTCAGAGTGAGGCCGCAGCTTCTACTGCTGCCGCAGTGGAGCAGATGACGGTTAGTATTTCGGAAGTGGCGGCGACTGCTGCGGAGGTGCAAAGGCTTTCAGAGCAAAGTCTGCAACAAACGCAGCAAGGTAATCAGAGCGCGGAAGCAATGATTCTTGAAATCGCAAGTATTGAAAAAGCGGTGACCCAGATTGCAGAATCGGTCGGTGATTTCGTACAAAGCGCGCGGACAATTGCCAGCATGACCCAGCAAGTGAAGGATATTGCCGATCAAACCACTTTGCTGGCGTTGAATGCGGCGATTGAAGCTGCCCGTGCGGGTGAGCAGGGTAGAGGCTTTGCCGTGGTGGCAGACGAAGTGCGTAAGCTTGCTGAGAAATCTGCACAATCAGCCCGCGAAATCGACAAGGTAACCAGCACGCTGGATGTGCAATCCGGTAATGTGGAAAAAACCATTGAGCATGGTATGCAGTCTCTGAAGTCCACCCAGCAGCAAATTAGCACTGTATCCAGTATGTTGGTTCAGGCGGGTGCTTCGGTGACGGATGTCAGCAGTGGCGTGAGGAATATTGCCGCATCGGTGGATGAGCAAAGTAAGGGCAGCCAGGAAATTGCCCGTCACGTTGAAAATATTGCGCAAATGGCCGAAGAGAATTATGCGGCAATCGAGCATGTTGGGCAGGACATATTGCGGTTGGAAAAGCTGGCTGGAGATATGGAGGCCGCAGTGGCCCACTTCAAGGTGTAATTACTAAAACAATAATGCCATGTGCTTCCGAGCTTTGTTTTCCGGTTGGTATATGTCTTTTCATTCTGTGAAAAGCGTGAGTAGGGAAAACGAATGGTCGGGGAGAGAGGCTTAAAGTATCGGGGTTTGTCATGTCTGAATTGCTTAAAAATATAGATGGGCGCACCAAGCTTGCGGGAACAAATAAATTAGAAATTTTAATGTTCACGCTTGGTTTGGATAATCACACTAATCGCTGTGAAACCTTCGGTATCAATGTGTTTAAGGTACGCGAGGTGATGCGTGTGCCGTCTATTACGCATGCGCCAGATATGCCCAGCTCGGTGGAAGGGATGGTAAGTCTGCGCGGAGTGTTGGTGCCAGTGATTGATTTGGCGAAATATACCGGGGTGCAGACAGACGTTAAACCGGGAATTATGGTCGTCACTGAATATAACGGTCATACACAGGGTTTTTTGGTTGAAGCGGTTGATACTATTTTGCGTCTTGATTGGGCTTCTATGCGGGTGCCTCCGGATATGCTTAATGCCCAAATGGGTGGCTTGGTAACTGCTGTTACCGAGTTGGCGGATGGGCGGCTGGTGATGATGATGGATGTGGAAAAAGTATTGGCTGAAACCGGCCATTTCAATGATGATCTTGCCTTGAAGGCGGTCAAGCCTTTGGGGGTAGCTGATCGGACAGTATTTTTTGCCGATGATTCTGCAGTGGCACGCAAGCAGATTACCGGTGCGCTGGAGGCAATGCAGGTAAATCATATTTCTGCTATCAATGGTCGCCAAGCGTGGGATGAATTGCTGAAGATTGCCAATTATGCTGAATCGGTAGGGATACCAGTCAGTGATGTGGTGCAGGTTATTCTTACGGATGTGGAAATGCCGGAAATGGATGGCTATATGCTTACGCGCAAAATTAAGGAAGACAGGCGTTTTGACAATATCCCGGTATTGATGCACTCGTCGCTCTCTAGCGAATCTAATCAGCAGCTTGGCAAGGCCGTTGGGGTGGATGAGTATGTGCCAAAATTTGAACCGAAAAAGCTTTCGCAAACGCTGGCTCGGTTGTTGATCCAGAGCAGAAAGGACTGATCATGTCGACTTCCGATTACAACTCACAGATGACGGACAATATGCTTGCGTCGCGGAGTTCAGATGGTTTGTTTGATACCGTGGATGCAAGAACCAGTTTGGTGGGTTCCAACAAGATGGAGATACTCTTGTTCTCGATGGGCACGCCGGAAATATTTGGTATTAATGTTTTCAAAGTCAAGGAAGTGTGTCGCACGATGGCGATCACCAAGACGCCCAATATGCCGGTCGGTGTGGATGGCATTGTGTCACTGCGTGGACATATTCTTCCTGTATTGACCTTGGCAAAATTTATGGGGTTTGACGATCTTGCGTCGGATTCACAGAGCACCATGATGGTGGCCGAATATAGTCGCCATATTTTGGGTTTCCTGGTGCACGACGTAGATCGGATTATTCGGGTTGATTGGGACAAAGTTCGTCCTGCGGATGATATGTTTTCGGGCAATAAAGACATGATTACTGCAATCACGGAACTGCCGGATGGCAAGCTTGTTTCTATTTTGGATGTTGAGCAGATTCTTGCCCGCGCATTTGGTGAGGATGTGGTGGGCAGTATAGACAGGATCGAAAACGGTCATGAATTATGCATCTTTTTTGTCGATGATTCGGCGGTAGCGCGTAAGAAAATAACTGAAGTGCTGGACAAGATGGGCGTTAAAAATTTACAGGCGAATAACGGCTTGGAAGGATGGGAGCGCTTGAAGGGACTGGCGGATACAGCTCAGAGTAGCGGTACGGACTTGCGTGACCAGATTCAGGTGGTGCTCGTGGATGCGGAAATGCCGGTGATGGATGGCTATGTGTTGACCCAGCATATCAAGGCGGATAAGCGTTTTGACGGTATTCCGGTGGTGATGCATTCATCGCTATCGTCAGATGCCAACCGTGATATGGGGAAGCGGGTTGGAGTGGATTATTACGTGCCAAAATTTGATGTGGCAATGTTGAGTAATACTTTGCGTCCGTTGCTGGTTTGATGTATTTGAATGATGGGTAACAGGTAAAGAGTGTGTGCAAAGATTAAAATGAAAAGACAATAGAGATGAGAGAGACACTATATCAGCGTATACGAGTGATGATTGTCGGGGTGTTGCTGGTGTGGTTTGATCAGGCGGTATTCGCAGAGGCCACGACGATTATGCCGATCGATCCACGAGCCACGTATCTTCGAGCTTATCTCGACCCGAATGCGTTGAATGCCTTCGTCGTGGACCTCGGCGGGCTGGGATTCGGAAGCGGGGATTTGATTAGCCTGACGCGGCTAGGTGCATTTGATTGTTCCTTCGGCAACTGTGGTGATTCATCTCTCGGGCTGGGTGGTGTGTTCAGTAGCAGCACGGTCTTGGCGAGCAGTGATCAGCAGTATCGTGTTATGGGCGCGATCGACGCGGGGCCTGAGTTGAACTCGCTCATGACAACATTGTTCGGCGATGTTCACTTGGATATTCCCCAAGACTTTGCGATTACCGGCAGTGGGGTGGTTCTTTCCATGCCTATTGGCGCCCGCTATTTGTTTGTCGGAGCCTACGACACATTTTGGGGAGACAATCGAGATCCGAACAACGATTTTGCCCTCCAAATTGCACGTGTGAACCCTGTGCCGGAGCCGGGGACGGTTGTGTTACTCAGTTCGGGATTGCTGGGCCTGCTGGCGTGGCGGCGAGTCCGGCGGTAGTGAGAGAAGGTCGCCGCCTTACCATTTTTCTTCAGGGTGGTCCGTTTATCTTGGTGTGGTGGCCGCATTAGTAGCAAAGGCGATAGCGGGCCTGGCGACGAGAATTGGGCAATGAGATAAACGTAATGGGCGTGTCGTCAAAAGGGCAAGTTGGCTGCTCGTGCAGTAAGTGCATTTCCGCCATCATCGTCATCGACGCCACATCTCATGACGGGTAAGGCGTAATACAGTAAAAATGCTTTACATTTTGTACTTGTCCATCGTTCCTTTAGAAATAAATGCAATTGGAGGTATATCGTGGTAGATGCAAATATGAAATTTTTGGTAGTAGATGATTTTTCCACGATGCGGCGCATTGTACGCAATCTGCTCAAAGAGCTTGGTTTCGTCAACGTGCAAGAGGCAGAGGATGGCGTCGATGCATTAAAAAAATTACAAAGTGAGAGTTTTGATTTTGTGGTGTCTGATTGGAATATGCCTAACATGACCGGCATTGATCTGCTTAGAGCCATTCGTGCGGATGCAACGCTGAAACATTTGCCGGTATTGATGGTGACTGCCGAGGCCAAGCGCGAAAACATTATTGAAGCGGCACAAGCAGGTGCCAGCGGCTATGTTGTTAAGCCGTTTACTGCTGCCACGTTGGATGAAAAACTGAAGAAAATTTTCCTGACCATGCAAAAGTGAGTGATGCCATGACTAATAAAGCAGTTGCTGGACAAGATTCGGATGATTTGGAGGCGTTGTTTGACAGTATTGTTTCTGCTAGTGATAGTAATGAAGGTGATGCTGTCAAAGTTACACCGCCTTCAAATACGGCTGAGGTGAATCAAAGTGCCGGTTCGGATGTTCCAGCGGGCAATGTGGTAAACAAATTAGGGCAAATGACTCGCAAGTTTCATGACACTCTGCATGAGTTGGGTTACGACAAGGATCTTGAGAAAGTCGCGTCGTTCATTCCGGATGCTCGCGACCGGCTGGGTTACGTTGTCACCATGACCGAAAAAGCGGCTGAACGAGTACTTAATGCCACCGAGGCTGCACAGCCTATCATGACTAAACTTGAGGCTGACTCTCAACGGTTGGCACAGGAATGGCAGCGACTTTTTGACCAACAACTTGATATCGAGAAATTTAAGGGTTTGGTAACGCAAACGCAGGCTTTTTTGACCGATGTGCCCAAACAGGCAAAGAATACCAACGCCTACTTGACTGAAATCATGATGGCACAAGATTTCCAGGATTTGACTGGGCAGGTTATCAAAAAAATTGTAGATGTGACACAAAAACTGGAGCAGCAGCTTGTCGAGTTGCTGGTGGAGAGCTCCCCGCATCTTGTTAATCATGATGCCAATTCCGGATTGTTGAACGGACCGGTGATTAACCCGACCGGAAGAACCGATGTGGTGACCAATCAGAATCAAGTGGATGACTTGCTAGAAAGCTTGGGGTTCTAAAATGAACGACTTTGCAGGTATGGAAGAATTAATGCAGGATTTTCTGACGGAAGCCGCAGATCTGCTGTCAGATGTAGACAGCAAGCTGATTGACTTGGAAAAGCAACCGCATGATCGTGATCTGCTCAATATTATTTTTCGTGGCTTTCACACCATCAAGGGGGGCGCAGGGTTTCTTAATGCGACCGAGCTGGTCACGTTATGCCACCTCACTGAAAACTTGTTCGACAATCTGCGGAATGGCGAGTTGGAGTTGAATGCAGATCTTATGGATACGATTTTTGCTGCAACGGGAGAGGTTAAGCTGATGTTTGATTCATTGGCACAATATAGGCAACCCGATGCCGCTCCTCCCAACGTGATTGCTGCATTGCACGCTGCCCTCAACGGAGGAGGCGCGTCAGCCCCTGCTGCCGCACCGCAGGCGGCCACGACGGAATCTCAGGCAAGTGATGCGTCATCTGCGCCAGCGGCTGGCCCGGACTGGCCCGCAATGTATCAAGCACTGGTAACCACATCGTCCGCTCAGGGTGGATTATCCAATGCGGCACCGGAAGCTGCTGCTGAGCCTGCTGTAACGCAACAGGCGCAGGCGGGTAATGCGGAAACTGCCCCCCGGGAGGTTCGTTCGTTTGGTCGGCGTGCTACCGATATTCCCGGTAGTAAAGCGCCTGCGGGTGGGCGTCGCGAAGTCGAGGCGGGTAAAGATAATACTATTCGTGTGGATACTGACCGTTTGGATCAGGTGCTTAATCTTTCCGGTGAAATTGGATTAACTAAAAACCGGTTGACACATCTTCGCACCGATATTTTGATGGGGCGATCTGACGCGGCCACCTTGCTTGCATTGGACGAGTCAGTTAGCCAGCTCGATATGCTGGTAGTGAATCTGCAAAATGCAGTGATGAAGACGCGTATGCAGCCGATTGGTCGACTGTTTAATAAATATCCTCGCTTGGCTCGTGATTTGGCGCGTCAACTTGGTAAGGATGTTGAGTTGGTATTAACCGGTGAAGAGACTGAAATTGATAAAACCATGATTGAGGATCTTAATGATCCTTTGGTGCACTTGATCCGTAATGCCGTGGATCATGGTGTGGAAGATGCAGAGCAGCGTGCGGCGGTTGGTAAGCCAGCGAAAAGTTTGGTGCATTTAAGTGCTCAACAAGAGGGGGATCATATCATCATCAGGATAATCGATGATGGTAAGGGTATGCGTCCCGAAGTGATCCGCAAAAAAGCAATTGAAAAGGGAATAATCAGCGCGGAGGCAGCCAGTAGCTTGGATGATGAACAGAGTTTGGGTTTGATTTTGCTCCCGGGGTTCTCAACTAAAGAGGAAATTTCCAGTGTTTCCGGTCGCGGAGTCGGCATGGATGTGGTGAAAACCAACATTGAGAAGTTGAGTGGCACTATCGGTATTTCGTCTGTGCCAGGTAAAGGGAGTGAATTCACTATTTCATTGCCACTGACGCTGGCAATCTTGCCGGTATTGTTGCTACGTTTATGTAATCAATCGTTTGCGGTGCCATTGTCATTGGTACGGGAGATATTATCGGTTCCGGCGGATGAGTTACAGCAAATCGCGGGTAAAGCCACCATGGTGGTGCGCGGTGAAGTGCTGCCGGTACTTTCTTTGGCCAGTCTGATTGGTTGGGAACAGACCGAGCGGCCTGAAGTGGGTGTGTTGATGCAAGTCGATAAAACCAGTTTCATTTTGTCGGCTGATGGTTTTGCCGGACATGATGATGTAGTGATCAAGTCACTGGATACATTCCGACCCAAGGGGGTGGCAGGTGTAACCATGTCCAGCGAGGGGGAAATTATATTGATTCTGGATATTAAGGAATTGTGTGGCGAGTTATCCAGATAAGGGAAGATAGTGAGTCAGCTTGAGAAGCTATGGGCCATTAGTTTCTTTTGATTAGCTGTAGTAGTTCAGACTTTATCCAGCCAGATAAACGTCCCCATTCTTCCTGTTACATTGTCGCGCCGATAAGAAAAGAAGTTTGTGCTGTCTGTATAAGTACATAGGCCACCACCGAATATTCGCGTAACCCCCAGCGCATTCAGACGCAGCCTAGCGAGTTGATAGATGTCGGTGAGCCATTTTCCCGGTGTGCCGGGGGTGAAAGCAGTAGCAGCTTGTGGACCCTTGGCAATAAACTCTGTTCTTACTTCATCCCCTACTTCGAAGGCGTTTACACCGATGGCAGGCCCCAGCCAAGCCATGAGCGTGTCAGAAGGTAAATTCATGGCACGCACAGCATGTTCAATTACCCCGTCGCATAATCCTCTCCAGCCTGCATGTACTGCGCTGACGACAGTGCCCTGATCGTCGCATAGTAGCACCGGTAGACAATCCGCAGTCATGGCTACACACACTGCCCCCGGGTGTTTTGATACGCTGGCATCAGCCTCGGGCCAACATCCGGCCTGTGCTGCATCAACTACGATCACACCGTGTACTTGTTTAAGCCACACCGGCTCACTTGGCAGCATTGGTTCCAGTAGCATGCGATTACGTGCAACGGCTAATGGAACATCGCCCACGTTGCTGCTGAGATTAAGTGTGTTGTAGGGGGCGGCACTCACTCCGCCGTTACGTGTGGTTTGCAGCGATTTAACATTCTTGGGAGCAGGCCAATCGGGAATAATGCAATGTTCAAGTAGGCTCATTTGATGCGTCCCGGATGTTGTTTAATAACTGTGTCATATCGTCTGGCATGGGGGCTTGCCACTCCATCCATTCGCCTGTTACAGGATGTTCCAGTCCGAGCTGCGTCGCGTGTAATGCCTGACGCGGGAAATCAGCCAGGATGTGGCGCAAATGGGATGCGCATTTTTGCGCTCCTTTGATATATACGCTGTCACCAATCAGCGGATGGCGAATAGAAGCCAAGTGAACGCGGATTTGATGTGTACGACCGGTTTCCAGTTTGCAGCGCAACAGTGTGCAGCCCGGGAAGTGCTCCGTTATAGAGTAATGCGTGATTGCGGCCTTTCCGTCTTCCATCACGGCCATTTTGGTGCGTAGCGTGGGATGACGACCTATGGGTGCGTTTACCGTACCGGCACGCGCTATTTCACCATATACCAGTGCATGGTATTCGCGCCGCACGCTGTGTGTTTGCAGCTGGCGTACCAGTGCCGTTTGTGCGGCAAGTGTTTTGGTAACCACCAGTAATCCGCTGGTATCCTTGTCCAGTCTATGTACGATACCGGCCCGCGGAATTTCTGAAAATTGCGGCGCATGATGAAGTAAGGCGTTGAGCAGCGTGCCATTCCAATTGCCGCTACCGGGATGCACCACTAGTCCCGCCCGTTTGTTGATAATGAGTATGCTGTCATCTTCAAACAAGATGTCTAGTTTGATATCCTCAGCCTGATAAGGTTGCTCGGCAGGATTTGACTGCAGTATGACTTCTATGGCTTCACCGCCCCATACTTTTTGTTTTGAAGAGGTGGCTGCGCCGTCGAGTTTAACCTGCTCCCGGGTAATCCAGTCCTGTAGGCGGCCACGGGAATACTCCGGCAGTAGTTTGGCTAATACCTGATCAAGGCGCATTCCCGCATATTCGTCGGGAACTTTGAATGAAATTGGTTCGGCGTTCAATGTAAGTGAGGTAAGTGCGGCAAGGTTTGCGGTATAATTGGATACTTTTTTTTGGGATTCTGCCATGCGCCATAGTTTAACTTTAATTCTTCTGTTTATGCTAACTGCGTGCAGTATTTTCTCTCCGAAGGATGAAAAATCCGCTTCCGCGAAAGCTGAGTCTGCCGAGGGTATTTACGCTCAAGCTAAGGTGGAGATGGATGTTGCCAATTATGCAGGGGCTGTAAAATTATTCGAAACCTTGCAATCCCGGTACCCTTATGGTCGTTATGCACAGCAGGCGCAGATGGAAATTGCATACGCGCAGTACAAGCAAAATGAACCGGAATTGGCGCTTTCTGCGGTGGATCGCTTTATCAAGCAGTACCCGAATGGCCAGCATGTGGACTATGCCTATTATTTGAAAGGGCTGGTCAATTTTGACGAGGATCTGGGTTTGTTTGGCGAGGGATTTCATCCGGATATGTCCGAGCGTAACCCCAAAGCACCACGTGAGGCGTTTGATGCGTTCAAGGATCTGATTACTCGTTTCCCTAACAGTAAATATGCGGCCGATTCAAAATTACGCATGCAATACCTGGTTAATGCGTTGGCGCGGCATGAGACACAGATTGCAAGTTATTATTTACGCCGTGGAGCCTATGTGGCTGCCATTAATCGTGCCAATGGTATACTGACCGAATTTCCACAGTCCCCGGCTATTCGTGATGCTTTGCAAATCATGGTAAAAGCTTACGATGCAATGGGAATGAAAGACTTGCGCGATGATTCGCAGCGTGTGTTGGAAAAAAACTTCGGGAAGGATGCTGTTAAGCCGACTACTGAAAAACTTCCGTGGTGGAATTTCTGGAAAAGCTGAAAAAAACGCTACATTAAAATCGGAGCTATTTACGGATAGTACTCCCTTGCCATAGATTGATTGCGGTATGCCTTGATTGACTTAACGGTTTATTTTTTATATTTCAATACGGGTACCCATTTCAATAACCCGATTCGTTGGTATCTTAAAGAATTCTGTGGCATTCATCGCATTTTTGGACATCATGATGAATATCCATTCGCGCCATTTCATCATGCCCGGGGTCGGTGCTGAAACAATCAAAGCGCGGGACGTAAAGAATGTAGTGTCCATCATGTCAAAAGACAATCCCAGTGGTGCACATAAATCCAAAGCGGCAGGGACATCGGGAGTCTGCATAAATCCGTAAAATACTCTCACTCGATAAAATCCTTTACCTAAGTCGTCAATTAATACACGGTTTTTGGGCGTTACAAAAGGTTTGTCTTCAATAATGACGGAAAGCAAAACGTTGCGTTCATGCAATACCTGATTGTGTTTTAAATTGTGAAGTAATGCGGCAGGTGCTCCTTCATTAATGCCCACCAGGAAGACGGCGGTGCCGTGTGCTCGGTTGACTTCGCCTACGTGATCAACAATTGTTTGAACAGGGATGGATCGACGGGCAATTTCGTCAAACAGCAATTGTCTTCCGCGCTTCCAGGTAGTGAGGACAATAAACGAAATGAGGGCAATTCCCAGCGGGAACCAACCCCCTTGCGGGATTTTTATGGCATTGGCCGCAAAATAGGCCAAGTCCACGCAAAGAAATGTGCCGATCAGGGGAATAACCAGTAATGGGGACCAATGCCATGCAACGAGCACAAACGCAATCAGAATGGTGTCAATCATCATGGTTCCTGTAACCGCAATTCCATAGGCTGCCGCCAGATTGCTGGAGTTTTGAAAGGTGAGGACCAAATAAATCACTGACAGATAAAGTGTCCAGTTAGTGAATGGGACGTAAATCTGTCCGTGTGCTTTACTGGATGTTTGACGGATTTCCATTCGCGGTAGAAACCCCATTTGCACCGATTGACTTGCAACCGAAAATGCGCCCGAGATGACAGCCTGTGAAGCAATGACCGTTGCCGCGGTTGCCAGTAATACCATTGGAATTATTGCCCATTCGGGCGCTAGCAGAAAGAACGGGCTTTTGATCGCTTGCGGATTATTTAGCAGTAGCGCACCTTGCCCAAAATAATTTAAAACCAGTGCGGGGAGCACAAAGGAAAACCAAGTTAGTCTGATTGGAAAGCGCCCAAAGTGTCCCATATCAGTATACAAAGCTTCGCCACCTGTGACGGCAAGTACGACCGAGCCAAGAGTTAAAAATGAAAGCCAGGGGTCAAGAAAAAGGAATTGGTAGGCATAAACAGGATTGATTGCTAAAAGGATGTGCGGGCTTTGTGCGATGGATAAAACACCCAGAATGCCCAGAATCGAGAACCAAAGCGTCATAATGGGTCCGAACGCCATTCCCATTGCACCAGTGCCGCGTTTCTGGACAAGGAATAATGCGGTTAGCACCATGACGGTGATCGGTAATACAAAGCTGTTCAGTTTGGGAGCGATAACATCCAGTCCTTCGACGGCGGATAGAACTGAAATGGCGGGGGTAATCATGCTGTCGCCATAAAATAATGCGGCGGCAAATACACCCAGAATTAGGAACAGCCGCTTGGATTTAGGCTTGTCGGAATTTAATTCGCTGGCCAATGCCAGTAAAGCCAGTGAGCCGCCTTCACCATGATTGTCGGCCCGCATAATGATGGTGACGTATTTCAGTGATACCAACACCATAATTGTCCAGAACATGATTGAAAGAATGCCCAGAATATTGGTTTCTATGACGGGTAATGGATGATGCCCCGCGAAGGTTTCTTTCAAGGCATAGAGGGGGCTGGTGCCAATGTCGCCATACACGACGCCAATTGCGCCTAACAGTAGTGCGGATAGATTTTGCTGCTTTTTGCCCATATGTCCTCTTAATCTGTGCATTGCCCAAAGCGGGCAAGTTTTATGTTTAATAATCGGGTGGATTCAAATTCTAAAGTGCAACACAGGTTGCAATAGACGTTCTTTGTAGTCTCTAATCAGCTTAATTTGTAAGTATAAGTCATTGTTATGGTTTTGCCAGTCCCAGACCCATGTTTTTGGTAGTGTTAATTGTGATTGAATTTAAGTTTTAATATATAAAGCAGTATATTACTAGCTATTGATAAGGTTGTCTCACACCGGGTGAGTTTTCGTGATAGACGTTCTATGGAGCGTGTTCAGAGGAAGAATTTGAGAGGGGTTGGTACTATTGTCTGGCGCGAACATTGGTATTGCATGAATTAGTCGTGATGCGGACAACAGTGCTAATATCCGCGCCTTGTTTTTGGGTGAATTGCGATGGCTAGACGTTATGATTTGATTGTGTTTGATTGGGATGGAACCGTGATGGACTCGACGGAGGTCATTGCGGGTTCGATTCAGGCTGCATGCCGGGATTTGGGGTTGGCCGCGCCCAGTGATAATGCCGCGAAGCATGTAATTGGCTTGGGGTTACAGGAAGCGTTAGGCCGTGCCGTGCCGGATTTAAAGGAAGATCAGCGCGGCGATTTGGTGGCGCGTTACCGCCATCATTTTCTGGCGCGGGGTGAGAATATTCCGTTGTTTGATGGGGCACAGCAGACCATTGCGGAGTTACACGCCGCCGGGCATTGGTTGGCAGTGGCAACAGGTAAAAGCCGACAAGGATTACAGCGAGCCATGCAAACCAGCGGGATGGAATCCTATTTTCATGCGACTCGTACTGCAGATCAAACGTTTTCCAAGCCGCACCCGGCGATGTTGCTGGAAATTATGGATCAACTTGGCGTAATGGCAGAACGTGTGTTGATGGTGGGTGATACGACGCATGATTTGCAAATGGCGCGTAATGCCGGCGTGGATGCGATTGGCGTGACGCACGGTGCACATCCGGCAGACCAGCTGCGTGCTCTGGAACCGTTGGCGTTGTTGGATGATTTTGTCGGATTGCGCGCATGGTTTAAAGAGTACGCCTGATATACTGGGCATAGTTTTTATTGGGGAATAATTATGTCGGAGCAAAACAATAACTGGGAACGCAGTGTGCTCGAGAAGCTTGCTTTGTCGGCTGTTCAGGAGCAGCGCAGGGCGCGTCACTGGAGCATTTTTTTCAAAGTGCTGACGTTTGGTTACCTCTTTATCTTGTTATTTCTGTTTCTGGGTTGGATAGGTAAATCCGAATTGCCGCTAAGTGGCAAGCATACCGCGCTGGTGGAGATGCATGGCGTGATCGCGGCAGAGACTACTGCGAATGCCGATAGCATTATTACCAGTCTGCAGGATGCCTTCAGGGACAGTCATACGCAAGGTGTGATTTTGCGAATGGATAGCCCCGGTGGTAGTCCGGTGCAATCGGGTTATATTAATGATGAAATTCGCCGCTTGCGTGTTAAGTATCCCCAAATTCCGTTGTATGTGGTTATTGAGGATATATGTGCTTCCGGCTGTTATTACGTGGCGGCTGCGGCAGACAAGATTTTTGTCAACAAGGCAAGCCTGGTTGGGTCAATTGGTGTGCTGATGGATAGTTTTGGTTTTACGGGTACGATGGAGAAGCTGGGTGTGGAGCGCCGCTTGATGACGGCAGGTGAAAATAAAGGCTTCATGGATCCATTTTCGCCGATTAATGCGGGACAGCAGGAGCATGCCAAAAATATGCTTGCTGAAATTCACCAGCAATTTATTGAAGTGGTGAAACAGGGACGCGGCAAGCGCTTGAAGGAATCACCGGACATATTCAGTGGGTTGGTTTGGACCGGACAAAAGAGTATTGAGTTGGGTTTGGCGGACGCGATGGGCAGTATGGAAAGTGTGGCGCGCGACGTGATCAAGGCGGAAGATATTGTCGATTTTACTACCCATGAAGGTATCGCTGAGCGACTCGCCAAGCGTTTTGGTGCGGGCGTGGCGAGCGTTTTCCCGGGGGTATCCACGCAGGCCGGCATTAAACTTCGTTAACGATAATGTCTTTAAAGGTTATTTTGGGAATTGTTTGGTCTTAACAGCGGTTGTAGCTTGGTCAGAATAGTTTGGAGGATTTGCGCTTGTGCCGCTGCTGTGGGGTGCAGGTTGTCGGCTTGAAATTGTTCAGGCAGAACATTTTCAAGCATGAACGGAACCAGTGCCACATGGTGGCGCTGCGCCAGTCGGTAAAAGAGCGTCTTGAATTGATCCGTATAGTTTTTGCCATAATTGGGTGGCAATTGGATTCCCACCAGCAGCACTTTTCTGCTTCCTTGGCGTGATTGTTGGATAAGTGCGCCAAGATTGCTTTCAATATCGGCGATAGGCGTACCGCGCAGGCCATCATTGGCACCCAGTTCCAGAATGACAATATCGGGGGAATGCTGACGCAATGCCTGGGTAATGCGTTGCCGTCCGCCAAAGGTTGTTTCACCGCTGATGCTGGCATTAACCACCTTATATTGCGGGTGGCTGTGTTGTAATTCCTGCTGCAATAGGTTGACCCAGCCCGATTCCCGGGAGATGCCATACGCGGCCGATAGACTATCGCCCAGCACCAGTATGGTGTGTTGCTGTGCGCCACTCGCCTCGGATAGCAGGCAACACGCACATAATAAAATTGATTGAAAAAAAGTAGAAAACTTCATGGCGTCTATTTTGCGGGCAATGAATCTGGGTAAGCAAGTAGAAAGTGGCGGGCAGCCTCTTGCTATTTTGCACGAGGTCAGTTTTACCGTTGAAACAGGCGATAGTCTTGCCATTCTGGGGGCATCCGGTTCTGGTAAATCCACTTTGCTGGGATTATTGGCCGGATTGGATGTGCCCAGTAGCGGTACGGTGTATCTCGACGGGGTGGATATTTTTTCTTTTGGTGAGGATGAGCGCGCGCGTATCCGTGGCCGTCTGGCCGGTTTTGTTTTTCAATCATTTCAGCTGCTACCGGCGTTGACTGCGCTGGAAAATGTAATGCTGCCGCTGGAATTGCACGGTGCATCCGATGCGCGTGAACGGGCAATTTCTGCTTTACAGCGCGTTGGATTGGCCGCGCGCCTAAGTCATTTACCCAAACATTTGTCCGGCGGTGAGCAGCAGCGTGTGGCGATGGCGCGCGCGTTCGTCGTGCAGCCCAAAATTTTGTTCGCAGACGAACCGACAGGTAATCTTGACGCCGCCACCGGCGGCCAGATTATTGACCTGATGCTGGAATTAAACAGTGCGCAGGGCACCACGCTGATATTGGTGACGCATGACAAAGCGCTGGCGCAACAGTGTGGTCGGCAATTGCATTTGGCGGCAGGGCGGATCGTGCCGTGACGACATTGCATTTGTCATGGCTGATGCTGCGGCGGGACTGGCGTATCGGGGAATGGCGTGTGCTGTTTACCGCTTTGGTGTTGGCGGTGGGCAGTATCGCTACTGTGGGATTGTTTGCCAACCGGATCGGTTTGGCACTGCAGCAGGAAGCCACCAGCCTTTTGGGTGCCGATCTGCGCCTTGTCGCCACACATCCATTCCCGCCGGCTTATCGGGCAGCTGCATTGCAACGGGGTCTGCGAGTCGTCGAGGTTGCGACTTTTCCCAGCATGGTGGGTTACGGCCAACAAAATGTGCTGGCAGAAATTCAGGCGGTGGAAGACGGTTATCCGTTGCGCGGAAAAATTCACATTGATGATGGCACGCCACATGTTGCGCGAGGGTTACCTGCACCCGGCACGGTGTGGACGGACAAACGTTTGCTGCAACGCATGGGAATGCAGCCGGGCAATGAAGTTGTCATCGGCGCACTGCGCCTGCGTGTGGCCGCACGTGTGGTACGCGACGTGGATCAATCGGTCGGCTTTGCCAGCTTTTCTCCGCGTGTGCTGATGAATGCGGCTGACTTGCCTGCCAGTGGCTTGATTCAGCCCGGCAGCCGCATCAGCTACAGAATATTATTTGCAGGAGACCCGTTACAGATTGCCAACTTGCGCGCCTGGCTGAAAGAGCGGCTGGCAATGGGCGGGGGCGAGAAAATGGAAGACGTGCGCGACGCGCGTCCGGAAATTCGAACCGCGCTGGAGCGTGCCGAACATTTTTTAGGTTTGGCTGCGCTGACTGCGGTCGTGCTGGCAGGTGTGGCCATGGCGTTGGCCGCAAGCCATTTCATCATGCGTCATCTTGATGCCTGCGCCATGATGCGCTGCCTGGGAGCAACGCAAGCGCAGGTATTGCGCATTTTTATGGTTCAATTTTTACTGCTGGGTGGTTTGTCCATATTGTTGGGTGGCTTGCTCGGTTACGTGGCCCAGTTTGTGCTGGTGCAGTCTATCGAAACCATGCGTGAAGCCGCTTTGCCCCAACCGGGCTGGTTGCCATTGTGGCAGGCCGCAGCCAGCGGTATGGCGCTTCTGCTTGGATTTACTTTCTTGCCGTTATGGCAGCTAAAAAAAGTATCGCCGCTGCGCGTTATTCGCCGTGAATTGGGTATGCCTCCGGCGCGCACCGGTTTGCTGTATCTGTCAGGTGCTGCCGTGTTGTGCATGTTATTTCTGTGGCAGGCCGGTTCAGTCAAGCTGGGTTTGACCGTATTGGCGGGTTTGATCGCGGGCATGTTGCTGTTTGGCTTGCTGGCATGGCTTGTCGTGCGCACTTTAACTTGGCTGCCCCGGCGCGGGAACCACGCTTTTGCGAATTTGGCCAGACACGGGCGCACCAATGCGCTGCAAATTGTGGCGTTAAGTTTGGGCGGTATGGCTTTGTTACTGCTGACCGTAGTGCGTGCAGATTTGTTGGAAAGCTGGCGCGGGCGCATGCCGCCGGATGCGCCGAATCGTTTTATCGTCAACATTCAACCTGATCAGCGTGCTGCGATAAAAGATTTTTTTATGCAGCAGCTATTA
>JBIIMQ010000152.1:0-4035 GCA_044337935.1 Candidatus Nitrotoga sp. | reverse complement strand
GCCGGTATATCATAACTGCCATCCGACAGTACGCTCATGGTGACCCAGTCATCCTGGCTTGAGCCCAGTATCCAATCCTGCATATGGCCAATGATTGCGTTGGCAGCGCTGGCAGCACTGCTCAAGCCACGTGCTTCGATTACGACCGTACCGCGCTTTTGCACAGTAGGGATAAATTCGCTTTCAATCCAACTATGGTCAGGCAGAATGTCGAGGAGTTTTTGTCCTTGTATTTCGGCATGGGACAGATCGGGATATTGTGTGCAGGAATGGTTACCCCATACCACCATTTTTTTGATGTTGTTGGTAGGCTGGGAAAGCTTACGAGCTACCTGTGCCACAGCGCGGTTATGGTCAAGTCGCATCATGGCGCTGATATTTTTGGGGTTGAGGTCGGGTGCGTTACGGATGACAATCAATGCGTTGGTATTGGCCGGGTTGCCAACTACCAGAATTTTGACGTGCGGTGCGGCAAATTCATTCAGTATTCTGCCCTGTTCGGCGAAGATTCCAGCGTTAATTTCGATTAGATCATTGCGTTCCATACCTTTGTTACGTGGACGTGCGCCGACTAACAATACAATTTCTGCATCGCGAAAGGCAATTTTTGGATCATCGGTAATGATGACTTGATGCAGCATGGGAAATACGCAGTCTTCCAGTTCCATCGCGATACCGCGCAATGCTTGTTGCGCCTGGGGTATGTCCAATAGTTGCAGGATGATGGGCTGATCAAGTGTCAGCATGTCGCCATTGGCAATGCGAAACAATAAACTGTAACTGATTTGACCTGCAGCGCCTGTGACAGCGATACGAATCGGTGCTTTCATAGCAAACTCCTGCGCAATGAATTATCCGCGCATTCTGACAGTGTTTGTCAGTCAGGCAAAGGGGGGCATTCAACGGTTTGATTTAAGGTGCAGTTTTTTGTTGGACAAAATATGAACAAGATATATTTTTGTTATAACGGGCCAAACTATGCTTCGAGATGCTGTGCCTGATTGGTGAGATATGACTTTTTTTGCCGATTAATGCAGATTCAGTATCGTATCGTCCGGTTTGATTTGGAAGGGCAATAATCAATCGCGAGGCATGTCATAATTTCACGGTCATTTTCTTGCACAAAATTCTTATGAAAAACTCATTGGGATCCATTTTGGTCTGGATTGCCGTCGTGTTGCTTGGATCTGCAGCATTGGGTGGTATAGCCCTGAATCGTGGCGAATCGATTAACGCATTATGGTTTATTACAGCCGCGCTGTGCATACATACGATTGCTTACCGATTCTATGCGTCATGGATTACTACAAAAGTTTTGCTTGTCGATCCAACACGCGCCACACCTGCAGAGCGGCTCGATAACGGGCGGGATTATGTTCCGACTAACCGCTGGATTGTATTTGGTCACCATTTTGCTGCTATTGCGGGGCCGGGGCCTCTGGTCGGGCCAACGTTGGCTGCCCAGTTTGGTTACTTGCCAGGGACGCTGTGGATATTATTTGGCGCAGTACTCGGTGGTTGTGTGCAAGACATGGTTACATTGTTTTATTCGACTCGCCGTAATGGTCGTAGTTTGGGCCAAATGGCGCGGGACGAACTGGGTGCTATTGGTGGTATTGCCGCGTTAACTACTACGCTGTTTATCATGATTATCCTGATTGCGGTGCTGGGTCTGGTAGTGGTTAATGCCATGAAACATAGTCCTTGGGCGACCTCCACTGTGGCTGCCACTATTCCCATCGCCATGTTGGTGGGTCTGTATATGCATTCTATTCGCCCGGGTCGGGTGCTTGAGGGGTCGTTGCTCGGTGTTGCCCTGTTGCTCATGGCTGTGGCGGGCGGTGGATGGATTGAGCATCAGCCGGATTTACGTGAGTTGTTTGATCATCCCGGTTTGCCGTTAGCCTGGGCGGTCATTGCGTATGGATTTGCGGCAGCTATCTTGCCGGTATGGTTGCTACTCGCACCACGCGATTATCTGTCTACCTACATGAAGCTTGGTACGATTATTCTGCTGACGTTGGCTATTGTGTGGATGCAACCGGATATAAAAATGCCCGCATTTACCCAGTTTATCGATGGAACCGGCCCTGTCTTTGGTGGCAAATTATTTCCTTTTGTGTTTATTACGATTGCTTGTGGTGCAATTTCCGGATTTCACGCGCTAATTGCCTCCGGTACGACCCCCAAGCTGCTTAGTAATGAGCGTGATATTCGCATGATCGGCTTTGGCGGTATGGCGCTGGAATCTTTCGTTGCGATTATGGCAATAATTGCAGCCACCGTGCTGGATCCTGGTGTATTTTTTGCCATCAATTCTCCTGCCGGTGTGGTGGGTAAGGAGGCGGCAGATGCGGTGGCAAAAATTTCCAGTTGGGGCTTTCCGGTTACGGTAGAGCAGATGAATTTTTTGGCACAGCAAATGGGTGAGGCCACGTTGTTTGCACGTACAGGTGGTGCGCCTTCGCTGGCGGTTGGCATGGCCAGTATTTTTGGCAGCGCGTTTGGTCAGGCTATGTTGGCCATGTGGTATCACTTTGCCATCATGTTCGAGGCTATTTTTATTCTCACCACGCTGGATGCCGGTACGCGTGTTGGCCGCTTTATGTTGCAGGATATGTTGGGCAATATTTGGAAACCGTTGGGTCGCACTTCATGGTATCCGTCAGTGTTGTTCAGCAGCGGCATTGTTGTGGCTGCTTGGGGTTATTTTTTATATATCGGTGTGATTGATCCCAATGGCGGCGTTAACATATTGTGGCCGTTATTTGGAATCTCGAATCAAATTTTGGCCGCTATCGCGTTAAGTGTAGCTACTGCCATTCTGGTTAAATCCGGCAAAGTAAAATATGCTTGGGTTACGGCGTTGCCGCTTCTCTGGTTGACTATCATTACCAGTAGTGCGGCTTGGGAAAAAATTAGCAGTACAGACGTGCGTATTGGTTTGCTTGCCGCTGCCAATGATCTTGCCGCAAAACTTGCATCGGGACTCCTTGCGCCGGGAAAAGCGGCCATTGCACCACAGCTTATTTTTAATCAGCGCCTTGATGCAGTGCTGATCTTGTTTTTTGTCTGCATGCTGTGGTTGATCGTATTCGATATGCTGCGGGTTTGCGTTCGTTATTTAAAGGGCAAACCAGTACCTCCGTTATCCGAAGTGTCGTATCAGTTGACCAGAATGGAGAAAGTATGAGCACGGAATTAACTGAAAACAGCGCGAAAGAATTATTATCCGCAGGAAATGATTCCAGTTTGTCAGTGTTTGAGTCTGCTCGGGATATAAACCTGTCCATTGCACAGAGTAATACATTACAAACAAATAAAGCTGGAATTAAATTGTTCTTGTTGTTATCGCGTATGTGGCGGGTTATTCGCGAACTGAGCGGGGACGATGCTTATGAACGTTATATCGCACAGCATGCCATCGATTATCCTAGTGTCAGACCATTAGCGCGTAAAGATTTCTTTCATTGTCAGCAGCAGAAAAAGTGGAGTGGTGTTCAACGCTGTTGCTGATTGACTGCCCACTATGGCACGACACAGGTTAGCGGATGGTGTGTGAATTATTTAAACGGTGAATTTAAATTTGTAGTGCAACGAGAATTAAAATAGGTGTTATCTTTCCCTGTTAATCGGGACATAAATTTGGTTATCATGGCCTAGTATGTACAGTGAAATTTATTGGATACGTTTAACGCTTTGGCCGTTATGGTGAACATTATTGGGAGGTTGGTATGCTTACAGCTAATGCTAATGAAAATGATGTGACTAAGCTGATAACGACTAGAAAGCTACGGGTGTTATTACTGGATGACGATAAATTCACGTTGGAATTTGTCGGTGAATCGCCCCGGGTTTCGTGGAGGCTATTTGGTTTAAGTAACTCTAGCAGAATCCGAGTTGGCTAACTGCCGATAATATTGTGCCCCAGCTTCTGCTGGCGGTATATAGCCGATAGATCCCAACAATCGCTGGTGATTGAACCAGGACACCCAGTTTAACGTCGCCAATTCAACGGATTCCCTGTTTTTCCAA
>JBIIMQ010000151.1:0-4047 GCA_044337935.1 Candidatus Nitrotoga sp. | reverse complement strand
TCGGAGTTGAGCTACCCCGCTGTAAGGAAGATCATTCAACTCTATGAAACGGGCGGCATGGCTGGAATAAAACCCGGTAAGCGAGGCCGCCGTGCAGGTGAAAACCGCAGCCTGACGGAAGAGCAAGAGCGGTTATTGCAACATCTCATTTGCGAGAAACGCCCTGAGCAGATGAAAATGGATTTTGCGTTGTGGAATCGTGCTGCGGTAAGTCAGTTAATCAAGCAGGAGTGCCATATTTCCATGCCGATCCGGAGAGAAACTGCGTGCCGTTCCTAACGATCACATGATGCTGCTGGAGAGCAATCCAAGTCGCGTTACTTCTTACTTTCAAGACCCACGCATAAAATATGCCGATTGAAACTATTTGATGGCCGAGTCAGTAACAACATGATTCGCGAACACAGCCTATGAAAAAGGTCGATTATTTTTCCTATACCCATCGCCATCTGACCGGCCAGCGGCAATGCCGGTCAGTCAAATTTATTATTTGTGCGGTAGGCAAACTGGATAAGACTATTGGGCCCATTCAGCTCGAGCTTGTGGGATATGTTGGTGCGGTGGTTTTCAATGGTTTTTTTACTCAGATGCAGCTTCTCGGAAATTTGCAGGGAGGTCAGGCCAAGCGCGATTTCCTTTAGAATTCGTAACTCTGCCTTGGTCAGTTTTTTAAAATTAACGTTATCCTTCATCGGTGCATTGCTATTGTGTTGCTGCTCGTCCTTGACCTGGTTCAACCGCTCGAGCCGTACCTTGATGCTGTTGTAAAGTTCCGACCGGCCAAACGGCTTGGTAATATAATCGTCGGCACCCATTTCCATGCCGAAACGGATATCCTGCAGAGTCGATTTGGCTGTCAGAAAAATGAAAGGTGTGCATGTCAAGTGCGGAAATTTCCGGATTTGGTACAAGACCTGATGGCCATCGATGCCCGGCAGCATGATGTCGCATAAGATGAGCGAGGGTTTTGTCGTGGACGCTAACTGAACTCCCTCCTCGCCAGAAGCCGCATCGGTGACTTGGTAATGGTAATGCTTAAGAATCTCGCAAATGTTGACGCGCAACATTTCCTCATCTTCAATGACGAGAATAGATGATGTATTCACTTCTATTTTCTCCGTTAGCGATCCGGCTGCAAGCAAGGTAGAGTTATTGTCACCCGGCATCCCGCGTTAATCTGGCTTTTTAGATTAATTTTGCCATTGTGCGCCTCGATCATGTTTTTGGCGATCATCAGGCCCAGCCCGCACCCCGGCAAATGTTTGGTGTTGTGGGCGCGAAAGAAGGACTGGAACAGCAACGGCTGTTCCTCCTCCGGAATCCCGATGCCGTAGTCCTTGATAATAATACAGTACATATCATTTTTGAAAAAAACAGTTAGCTCAGGCGACCGGCAACCTGACGAATACTTGAAGGCATTGCTGATGATGTTGCGTAGCGCATTACGTATCAGTACGGGATCTATATCGATATTGTTGTCTGGCGCATTAAAGCGATAAACTAGGGGTCGTCCGGTGTGGCCAGGTTCCTGGCTAGATTCTACAAGTTCCTTCATGAATGCTTGCATTGAACAGCCGCGTTTTGACAGCTGAACCTTCTTTTCTTCTATGCGGCTAATATCGAGAATGTTTTCCATTAATTCTGTCATGCGCCCGATTTCCGTGATTATAATATCCTTGTACCGCCCAAACAGCGTAATAAATTTCTCGGGATTCTTTGCGTCCAGTTTCAAATCGAGCATATCGATACTGGATCTGATCGTGGCCAGCGGCGTACGGATCTGATGAGAGGTGAGACTGATGAACTCTGTTTTCAGTTGGTTGAGCGTGCGTTCCTTTATTATGCTCTCCTGCAGCAGGATTTCTGCTTCTTTCATCGGCGTGATATCATTCATCACCGCGACATAATCAGTCGTCTTATTGTCGGCAGAGTTTGTGGCGGCAACATTCATAAACAGCCAGATTTCGGTTCTTTTTTTCGTACGGATCTTCAGCTCGCCCGAAAACAGTCCACAGTTTTTCAGTGTATGCATCATTTCAGAAAACCAGTCGTTGTTCTTGTCGGTGGTCTTGAGCAGTTCAGTCGGATCGCGGCCGATGACATTCTTGGAATGACACCCAATTATCCTTTTAAAGCTCTCATTTACCCATGTGATTTTATTGTTGCTGTCCATGGTCATGACGATACTATTGGTTTTCTCGGCCACGATCGCCAGGTGCCTTAGTTGCTTATGCCTGAGTTTTCGCTGGGTGATGTCACGGCAAAAACAGGCCAAGCCACCGCCCGGCAATTGCCTCAGATAGACATCCTGATCTATCGGAATGCCATCCTGTTTCTTTCCAACGATCTCGCCGCTCCAATATCCCTGCTGCATCAGCAACGGGAATATTATGTTCTGGATCATCGCAATCTCGGGTTCCTCATAAAGTATTTTCCAACTCGAACCGATCATCTCCGCGCTGGATTTATAGCCGAACATGTCGGCATGCGCTTTGTTGACATACTCATAACAGCCGTTTTCGTTCAGCAGCGCAATACCTTCCATCGCGCACTCGATCGTATGAAGCAACTTTAAGTTCTGGTCGATCGCTATTTCATCCAAGAGCATCGGCTTTCTCTCCTTTCCAGTATAGATGAGTGCCATCAAGCATTCTCGAAAAATCGATTACCTGATTTACTCCATAAAAGTCATAGAGGTATTCTGACCAGAATGCCTGCATATTCCTCATGGAGCAATACCAGTCCTCGATACACGTCGTTTTTCCAAATAATCGGCACCTCGCCTGACGGGTTGCCAACGAATTGAAGTCATCAATATTGAAATAAAAATCTGGATTGAATGGCATGAAGGAATTAACAGCGATCTTATGGCTTCGGTGCGCCGAGCAATGTGACAGATAGTTAACGGCTAGAATTTTGGAAATATACTTTTCGGCTGGATCGGAATAGGGAATTTTTTCCGGGCACGAACACGAAAAACTCTTCGCCAGGGCCAGCCACTTCCGTTTTACCCAAAGACAGGGTTTGCAACGAAGCGGTCTAAGATGCTGTTTGGAAATTTTCATTCTGGGTCCATCTCATTGGCGTCATTTTATTACAACGATGCATGGTCGCCAACAAACGCGCATGGCCGCAGCCCGTTGGACCTCGCCATGAACGACAGCTAAAGCATGTGCGGCGCTTATTTTACTGTCCATCTCTTCAGCCCAACTTCAACCCAACTTCAACCTGGCCTTGTTGCCGAGTGCCTTGCCAAGCGGACATCAGGAGATGTTTCCGTGATTTAGGGATAAGCAGTGCATATTAACTCACGGTGTTGCTTTTTAAAAATTTGCTGTGCATCACAGAAAGGTGGATTGCCGGACAATGCATTAATAGCATCTTGCGCATTGACCAAGTTTGTATATAGTTTCCGTTGATTAATTACTGCGTTATTCAAGATGGCTATGGCTTCTATGATCGAATCAGTCGGGTCGCCATTTTCTAGGGCGGTATAAAGAAGCTCTAATTGGAACAATCTACTATTGTTGAGAACTTCCATTAGCCCCAATGCATCCAGGCGGGCTATGACTATTGCATCATAGTCTTCATCGGTAATTCCGGACTGTAGCTGGGCAAATAAAAGCATTCGATTTTCTCCTTGTTTTTTTCCAGCCAAGCCTTTACTGGTTTGCTGTGGTGCACTCTCAAATTATCCAGAATCAAGAACACTTTTTTTCCCGCATCCTTGATCAGTAGTTCAAGGAATTCAATGAGCCGATCCGAGTCGAAATTTCCGTCGATAATCTGCCAACGTGCACTGCCTTTGTTGGTTACAGTGGCAATCATCGACAGCCGCTGCCGCGTACCGGGGGCATAGGCCACCGGCGTTTTCCTCTTGGGCGCAAAACCACGCCCGCGTACATCGGTATTAACCAGTGTCGTCTCATCACCCCAGTGAATTTCGCCGCCCTCGGTGCGGGCACGCCTGGCGATCTCCGGATACTGCTCGTCGAGCCACTGCTTTACCGCCTCAGGTCGCTGTTCGTAAGCTTTCTTGATCGGCTT
>JBIIMQ010000150.1:0-4096 GCA_044337935.1 Candidatus Nitrotoga sp. | reverse complement strand
TAATGCGTCCTTGTGCCTGAATGTCAGGGGTTTCCTGGTTGTGTGTTATCAGGCTTACCCGTGGGTCTTGCTGAATATTTTTGGTGTGCTCGGCCAGGGTGCTGATTAGAATAAGCAGGCTGCCATCATGGTCAACCAGATAGGGCGTAATAGAGCCGAACGGATGGCCATCAAATTTTTTGGATAGCGTGCATAACGCGCTGTAGCGATGGGCGCGTAACATTTGGCGGGCTTCGCGCGCAAGTGCGTGGTTCATGGGCTATTCCGAAATTTCTATGTTTTATTCCCTGTTTTCAGGGAACCTGAATTTTGGGTACTTGTGTGCTGGATTTTAAGCAGCCAACTTTAATGCGGTTTGCGCGAGCCGCTTGCCGAGTGCAATGCATAGTTTTTTTTCGGCTTCGCTGACGGGTTGATCGTTGGCCATTCCCGCAAAATGACTGGCACCATAAGGTGTTCCGCCCTGTTGTGTAGTGGCAAGTTCCGGCTCGGAATACGGCAGGCCGACAATAACCATGCCGTGATGAATCAGTGGCAGCATCATAGACAACAGAGTGCTTTCCTGACCACCATGCATGGAACCGGTTGAGGTGAATAAAGCGGCGGGTTTGCCGACCAAAGCATGTTGCATCCACAGAGAGCCGGTGCCATCCCAGAAATATTTCATAGGCGCGGCCATGTTGCCAAAGCGTGTCGGGCTGCCGACGGCAATACCGATGCATTCAGTTAAATCATTTAATTCGGCATAGGGGGCGCCTTCATCCGGTATGCCGGGCGAGGTTACTTCACATACCGTGGAAACCTTGGGAACAGTGCGTAGCCGTGCCTGTACGCCGGCAACTTGTTCCACACCGCGCGCCATCAGTTGAGCCATTTGACGCACTGCGCCATGCTGGCTGTAATACAGAATAAGGATTTCTTTGTCGTTTTTCATGGGTATATAGTATCCAAAATGCAACGGGGTCTTAGTATATTGCCGAGTGTTGATTAGGGGTAGATTAGTTCAAACAGGATTGCCGTACTATAAGGATGACGGAATTAACGGTTTTGATTCCCTATGGCTTTCCATGCGAGTTGCAACGGACAATGCGATCGGGAAGGTGTATTTTACAACGTTACCCGGCATGGCGCATGATTGGCATGCCTTCAGGCAGGCGGTATATCCGGGCAAGTTGAGACGTTTTCATGCCTGATGAAGTTCGACTTAATGTAATTGCGAGGAACAGACCATGAGTATAACTACAGATCCTGTATGTGGTATGAAGGTTGACAGCGAGTCCGGGCGCAGCATGGAATATGCGGGCAAGCGCTATTATTTTTGCTCACAACATTGCGTGGAAAAGTTTTCGGCGGATTCTGAAAAATATCTGAACCCGGTAGCACCGTCCCCTGTTATTACTACGCCATCTGCTGCGGGTTATATCTGCCCGATGCACCCTGAAGTCCATCAGTCCATGCCCGGTTCGTGCCCCAAGTGCGGCATGGCGTTGGAGCCCGATACGGTGATTGTCACGGAAGAAAATTCGGAGCTGGACGATATGACGCGCCGTTTCCGGATCAGCATGGTGTTGGCCGTGCCGGTATTCGTGATGGCAATGGCCGCCGATATGTGGATGGGTTTTGCGCCGCAAATAATTTCGTTTACCCATTTGCAATGGGTCGAATTTTTGTTGGCAACTCCGGTTGTATTGTGGGGCGGCTGGCCGTTTTTTCAGCGCGGTTGGGCGTCATTGGTCAACCGGCATTTGAATATGTTCACGCTAATTTCGCTGGGCATCGGTGTGGCCTGGTTGTATAGCGTGACCGGTACATTTTTGCCGGAAATTTTCCCGGCGGTGCTGCGCCGCGAAGATGGCACGCTGCCGATTTATTTTGAAGCCGCCGCAACCATTACTGTGTTGGTGTTGTTAGGGCAGGTGCTGGAATTGAAAGCGCGCAGCCGCACCAACACCGCGATTAAATTGTTGCTGGGCCTGACGCCCAAGACCGCGCGCATTGTGCGCAGCGATGGCAAGGAAGAAGATATTCCGCTGGAACAGGTGCAGGTTGGGGATATATTGCGCGTGCGTCCCGGCGAAAAAATTCCGGTTGATGGGTTGGTCGTGGAGGGCAGTAGTTCGATAGATGAATCCATGGTAACCGGCGAACCCATACCGGTAGAAAAGCAGCAGGGAGAGCGTTTGATTGGCGCCACGCTGAATGGCACCGGCGGGCTGTTAATGCGCGCGGAAAAGGTTGGTGCCGATACCTTGCTCGCACAAATTATTCACATGGTCAGCGAAGCGCAACGCAGCCGCGCGCCGATTCAGCGGCTGGCCGATACCGTGTCAGGTTACTTTGTGCCGGCGGTGATGTTTGTCGCGGTGCTGGCATTTGGCATATGGATGTTGTGGGGGCCGGAACCGAGATTCGCCCATGCCATTGTGGCGGCAGTATCGGTGCTGATTATTGCGTGCCCGTGTGCGCTGGGTTTGGCGACCCCCATCTCGATTATGGTGGGAACCGGGCGTGGTGCAACCGCAGGTGTTTTGATTAAAAATGCCGAAGCGCTGGAGGTAATGGAAAAGGTGAACGTGCTGGTGATCGACAAAACCGGCACGTTGACCGAAGGTAAGCCGCAACTGATCTCAATAGTGGCGCTGCAAGGATTTTTGGACGATGACATTCTGCAACTGGGTGCCAGCCTGGAGCGCGCCAGCGAACATCCGTTAGCCGCAGCGATCATCACGGGAGCAGAGCAACGCAGCCTGAAATTGGTCGAGGTTACGGGTTTTCAATCGGTCAGCGGCAAAGGCATCACCGGGCTGGTGGGCGGGCGCAAAGTTGTGATCGGCAATCAGAAATTATTTGTCGATTCTGGGATAGAGATGGCTGCGTTGATCGAACGTGCTGATGCGCTGTGCGCGGAGGGACAGACGGTGATGTTCGTGGCCGTGGATGGAAAACCTGCCGGTTTGATCGGTGTGGCCGATCCGATCAAGGAATCCACACTGGAAGCTGTGCGGGCCTTGCAGGCTGCCGGACTGGAGCTGGTCATGCTCACCGGCGATAGCCGTGTTACAGCAGATGTAGTCGCACGCAAGCTGGGGATCAAACGCGTGGTGGCCGAAGTGCTGCCGGAACAAAAAGCCGAGATCGTGAAACAACTGCAAGCCGAAGGACGTGTCGTGGCAATGGCAGGTGACGGCATTAACGATGCGCCGGCATTGGCACAAGCTCAGGTGGGTATCGCGATGGGAACGGGAACCGATGTGGCGATGCAAAGCGCGGGAGTGACGTTGATTAAAGGTGATCTGAACGGCATCGTCCGCGCGCGTCGTTTAAGTCAGGCCACAATGCGCAATATCCGGCAAAATTTGTTCTTTGCTTTCTTCTATAACATGTTGGGTGTGCCGGTCGCGGCGGGGCTGCTGTACCCGTTCTTTGGCTTGCTGCTCTCGCCGATGATCGCCGCAGCGGCAATGAGCTTCAGTTCGGTGTCGGTAATCAGCAACGCGCTGAGGCTGAACCGGGTGAAACTGTGAATTGGAATTTGTATATTCCGTAGCAGCCTCGATGCCGCCACCGCTGAACACTTCGCCGCCACGATCAACCAGCTCAAGGGCAAAGTGACGATGATGTTCATCACCCACGCGATGCCGAAGAATTTGCAGGTGGATGAAGTGGTGAGGATAGGGCAGGGGTCGTTGAGTGCGGTGAGCGATTCGCATGAAGAAACCCAGAAAGAAGCTGGGGGAGGGGCGCATGGATGACTTGATGGATAGCAGTTGTGCGGTGTGTGAGAAAAGCGGAATGAGATGTAAAACAGATCGAGACTAACCTATTTCATCGATAAAGCACGAACAGAGTGATCGGGTTGAAGATCAAAGTGATTTTGGATTTTGAACAGGAGAGATGAAATGTTAAAACTTAATGCGATGCTGACCCTAATTCTTTAGACTCATCCCACAGCAAAAGCTACAAGCGCTTCCGTCCAGTATGAGACGACCAACGATATCACTGCGAGAGACCGCTTTTCGGCCAATGCCGCCATTAGGTTGGATGTTGTTACGTCTTCTTTCGACACATAGCTGTCATTGGCTTTTCCGCAAAGCGG
>JBIIMQ010000149.1:0-4101 GCA_044337935.1 Candidatus Nitrotoga sp. | reverse complement strand
AGGATCAACACAAAAAAAGTGAATGGCATCGTATGCCGTACCCGATGTCGCGAGTTTTAATTTGAGATGTTTCTCACCAACTATTCGCTGGTTTTTTATGGTGAATTCGCCCTCGAATAACGGTTGCGGGAAACCTTGCCCCCAAACTTGTTGTTCCAGACTGCGCGCAATATCCAAGGAAAATTCAAAAGGCGTAAGCTGACCATCTGTTTCGATTAATCGGGTAAGGTCGGCCGGTGAAAGCAGGCTTTGTGTAACAGCCTCAAAAGCGGCCTTGAATTCATCGAAATGTTCTTCGCGCAAACTAAGGCCAGCCGCCATGGCATGGCCGCCGAATTTTTGTATCAATTGCGGGTGGCGTTTGGATACAAGATCAAGTGCATCGCGCAGATGCAGGGCATGGATGCTGCGGCCAGAACCTTTTATTTCACCATTTAGCGATCGCGCAAATGCAATAACGGGACGATGGTAGCGGTCTTTTAAACGCGAAGCGAGAATGCCGATAACTCCCTGGTGCCAGGTTTCATCGAACAGCGCAAGGCTGTAGCTATCAGCCGGAGTGATGCGTTCCAGCGTGGCCAGCGCCGCTTGCTGCATGTCAGCTTCAATGTTGCGCCGTGTCTGGTTTAGTGCATCTAGTTGCGCTGCAATTTTGGCTGCTTCAGTAACGTCATCGCTAATCAAACACGTGATACCCAGGCTCATATCTTCCAGCCGTCCAGCCGCATTTAGCCGTGGTCCCACGACAAAGCCCAGTTCATAACTGGAAACCTGAGCATAATTTTTACCTGCTACCTGCAGCAATGCGTTAATGCCGCAGCAAGAACGCATGGCGCGGATGCGCAGTAGTCCTTGTTGTACCAAAATACGATTGTTTTCATCCAGCTTTACGACATCAGCAACTGTTCCCAGGGCAACCAGATCAAGCAATTTGCCTAGATTCGGTTCCGCTTTTTCAGTATATGCGCCGCGAGATCGCAATTCGGCGCGTAACGCGAGTAACACATAAAACATCACGCCAACCCCTGCCAGGTTTTTGCTGGGGAAATCACAGCCCGGTTGATTGGGATTGACAATGCAAAGTGCGTCCGGCAAAGCATCGCCAGGCAGATGATGGTCCGTGACCAACACCTGCATGCCCAATCGATTGGCCTCGGCTACGCCTTCCACGCTGGCGATACCATTGTCTACGGTTATCAATATGTCGGGTGTGGATTGTGCTGCCAGATGCACAATCTCCGGCGTTAAACCATAGCCATATTCGAATCGATTCGGTACGATGAAATCCACTTGCGCACCCAGCATATGCAAGCCGCGCAGCCCTACAGCACAAGCGGTCGCGCCGTCGGCATCATAATCCGCCACGATCAGCAGCTTGCGCTGTGCGGCGATGGCATCAGCCAATATGCATGCCATTTTTTGCGCGTTTTTTAGTTTCGTGAAGAGCAACAGATATTGCAGGCTGGTGTCCAACTGCGTCACATTTTGAACGCCGCGTGCCGCGTAAACACGAGCTAATAACGGAGAAATACCCGTGTCGACCAACTGTTGTGCAGTGTCAATCTGGTAGGCGCGTTGGCTTATTTGAGTCATGCTGCTTTAGTTGAATTCTGGCAAAGAGGGACAATCTTAACAGAGACTGAAGTGTCCCTTATTTTCTTGAAGCAGGAATAGTACGCAGAATTGAGTAATGACAAACGAAATCGCGCGATTTAATTATGCAACCAAATTACTTTTACTTGGTCATAATGCGCGCCATTGGATTTTGATTACTCTCAAATTATTACTGATCAACTCTATGTTTCGACAATATGTGGTTTTAAATTGCGGCGTCGACCATACATGAAAGAATCAGGGACGTTGCCGTTGATCTTGAAATCTGAAAAAATTGTATCTTATGAAAATATTTATACCTCAATAAGTTGTGCGCGATATCTCAGTTGTGAATTTATGATGAAAACCTTGAAGAAATCTACATTTGTAATCGGCCTATTGACCATCCTGTTTGCATTGGATGGTTGTGGAAAAAAACAGCAGGTCACTCCTCCGGTGACTACCAGCGGCTCTGCAAGTGCGGCATCAGCGGTTGCCGCTCCCCCGAATTTTACGCTTCTGGTTAAAAAGGAAGGACCGGCAGTAGTGAATATAAGCACTACTCAGAAAATTCGCAGAGAACATGTTCCATTTCCGGCATTCCCCGGCACAAATCAAGATGATCCATTTTATGAATTTTTTCGCCGGTTTGCTCCCGGTGAAATGCTTCCGCATGAATTTCGCAGCCAATCGCTTGGATCCGGTTTTATCATCAGTCAGGACGGTTACATTCTTACCAATGCTCATGTCGTTGAAAATGCTGATGAAGTGACAGTACGATTAACTGATAAACGGGAATTCAAAGCAAAGGTAATAGGAGCAGATAAACGCAGCGATATTGCATTACTGAAAATTTCGGCCACAGATCTTCCCATTGTTAATATTGGTGATGCTTCGAAGCTTGAAGTTGGTGAATGGGTCGTGGCGATTGGATCGCCATTCGGCTTTGCTAACTCGGTATCTCAGGGAATCGTAAGTGCTATGGGGCGCAACCTGCCCGGTGAGAACACCACCCCATTTATTCAGACAGATGTGCCAATTAATCCCGGTAATTCCGGTGGGCCATTATTCAATCTGAATGGCGAAGTGATCGGTATCAATTCACAAATATATAGTCGTAGTGGTGGTTATATGGGCTTATCCTTTGCAATCCCGATCGACCTCGCAATCAAGGTAAAAAATGAGCTTTTAAAACATGGCTCAGTCAAACGTGGCTGGCTCGGCGTTACTATTCAAAACGTAAGTTCCGAACATGCCAAATCATTTGGTTTGGAAAAAGCAGGCGGTGCGCTGATTACAACAGTGGGAAAAGATACGCCTGCGGCACAGGCCAATCTTGAGATTGGGGATATTATTTTGAAATTTAATGGTAAAGAACTGACCGAGGCGGGTGATTTAGCTCGCATGGTTGGGGACACCGCCCCTGGATCAGTTGCACGACTCAGTTTATGGCGTCGCGGGACAAACAAGGAGGTAACCGTTACGCTTGGAGACGCGGATACCAACCTTGAAATACCAAAAACTAAACAAATGGGCAAAGAAACGGTACCGGATAGAGTCGGTATAGCGATGCATGAGCTGAGCCCTGACGAGCGACAAAGGTTACGTACAGACGGCTATATAATGGTCGATGCTGTTGGTGGAATTGCCGCAGCATCAGGTATTCATCCGGGTGATGTTATTATTGCCGTTAATAGTCAACGCATTGCCAATATAAAACAGTTCCGTGCCGTAATGGCTGAACTGGGTATGCGTGCCGCTCTGCTAGTACAACGTGAAGGAAATATGATATTTATCCCATTGATAGCAAATAATAAGTAGCAGAGAATTATCTTGATTTTGTGTAACTCGACTATAGGCTCTGATATACGACAATATAACTAATTAAATTGGTGACACATTTAATTACTCGGGTGAGATCACGACTGTGATGGGCCGCCAAATTCAACGCATATTCGAATTAAAAATGGGCGGCCACCGAAAAACAGCTGTAACGAAGTTTGCTGATACTATCTGCTTATTTGGAAATAAACACAGTACCTTCAATTACACCCTGACCCGATTGGATGTTAGATGCACCCTCCACGGTGCCATATCCGGTGATTCCCGAGAATGTGCCTGTCCCTCCAGTAACCTGAAGAATAAAATTTTCATATTTATAAATTAACGGGACATCAGTCGGCACAAAAGAAACAGAGTAATGAGCCGTGATACTACCGCCAGAATTTGTAGAGAAAGTCGCATTTCCTTCTGCCGTAAAATCAGTGAAATCCAACGGGGTAATGCAATCATCAGCTGCCAGAGAAACTATACCTAACGGTGTACTTTTTTCATTTACAATAATCTTGCCAGTTCCCACCCCGGTAATCGTGCCCCCCAAATAACTGGGAGGACAACTTAATTTTTGGTAATTCAAAACTTCGCTCGTCCCCAAAACAAATTTTATCGTCGTTGATTTTGAATCAGTGAATCGCCCCGGGTTTTGAGGAGGCTCCAAATCTTGAGAGA
>JBIIMQ010000148.1:0-4144 GCA_044337935.1 Candidatus Nitrotoga sp. | reverse complement strand
GTAGTAACAGTTGAAGACTGGGTGGAATCACAGGTGCAACTAGCTAATCACCTCGGGATTGATCAATTTGCGGCAGTAATTGGCGGCAGCTTGGGCGGAATGCAAGCGTTGCAATGGTCGCTGGCCCATCCAAATCGCGTGCGCCACGTAATGGCAATTGCCTCGGCTCCGCGCCTGACCGCGCAGAATATCGCCTTTAACGATGTGGCTCGCAATGCAATTCTGACTGACCCCGACTTCCACGGCGGAAATTATTATGAACATGGCGTCGTGCCTGCGCGTGGTTTGCGCCTGGCGCGCATGCTGGGACATATCACCTATCTTTCCAATGATGCAATGGCGGATAAATTCGGACGCACACTGCGTACCGACAAATACAATTACAGCTACGAAATCGATTTCCAGATCGAATCTTACCTGCGTTATCAGGGCGACAAATTTGCCGCCTATTTTGACGCCAACACCTACCTGCTGATGACCAAAGCATTGGATTATTTTGATCCTGCCCGGGAATACAATGACGACCTGAACAAAGCCTTCGCCGCTGCTCATGCAAACTTTCTGATAGTGTCATTTACCACCGACTGGCGCTTTGCACCGGAACGTTCACGCGCCATCGTCAAAGCACTGCTTCATAACCATCTAAAAGTAAGTTACGCCGAGATTACCTCGACGCACGGGCATGATTCTTTTTTAATGCAGCATACGCATTACCATAATGTGATGCGTGCTTACTTTGACAATATTGCCAGCGAGTTTACCGCATGAGCGCGCACGATCACTCCACTCTCACCTCAACCCGCCCGGATTTTGCCGCAATAGCGGCCTGGATACCGGTGGGCGCTTCAGTCCTGGATTTGGGTTGCGGTGATGGCAGCTTGTTGCGCTATTTACAGGACACAAGCAAAGTACGCGGCTATGGCGTGGAAATTAACGACGACAACATCGTGGCATGTATCCAAAACAAAGTGGATGTCATTCAAGGCGACTTGGAATCGGGGCTTTCCGGCTTTGAAAGCAATGCCTTTGATTATGTCATCCTGTCGCAGACGCTGCAGGCTACCCGCCACACGGAATCGCTGATGAAGGAAATGCTGCGCGTAGGACGTGAAGGTATCGTCAGTTTCCCCAATTTCGGCTATTGGCGAAACCGTATGAACATCTTGCAGGGAAATATGCCGGTATCTGAAGTTCTGCCCTATCAGTGGTATGACACACCTAATGTTCATCTGTGCACGCTGCATGACTTTGAAACATTCTGCCACGATAACCACATGCATATTCTCGACCGCCGCGTCATGACCGGCGATGACGAGATTAAGCTGCTGCCCAACCTGCTGGGCAGCACAGCGGTATACCGCTTCAAGCGTGCTGATTAATCCATGAGTGTAATCGCGCAGCTGTTCACGCGGCGCATGTTGATTTGTATTTTTACCGGCTTCAGCTCCGGTCTGCCGCTATACCTGCTGTTCAATCTGGTGCCCGCTTGGCTGCGCACTGAACAGGTTGATCTTAAAACCATCGGTTTATTTACGCTGATCCAGTTCCCCTACACCTGGAAATTTCTGTGGTCACCCTTGCTCGATCGCTACGTCCTGCCACTGCTTGGACGCAGACGCGGCTGGATGTTGCTCACCCAACTGGGTCTGCTGGCTGTAATTGCCTCAATGGGTGCGTTTTCACCGCAAAACAATTTACAAACTATTGCCTATTTTGCGACGCTATTGGCATTTCTGAGTGCTACGCAGGACATCGTACTGGATGCCTACCGGCGCGAATTATTGGAAGAACGTGAACTGGGGTTGGGTAACGCAGTGCATGTAAATGCCTATCGTATCGCCGGACTGGTGCCGGGTTCGTTATCGCTGATTCTGGCAGATTTTATGCCGTGGAATATCGTGTTTATCATTACAGCATTGTTCATGTTGCCCGGCATGGCGATGACGCTGATGGTGAAGGAACCATTGAATATCAATCCGCCCAAATCCCTGCGGGATGCGGTTGTCGAACCGTTTCACGAATTTATCTCCCGGCATGGTTGGCATAGCGCACTGCTTATCCTCAGCTTCCTGTTTTTTTACAAGCTTGGCGACAGCATGTGCACCGCGTTGGCCACCCCTTTTTACATGGACATGGGATTCTCTAAAACACAGATCGGCCTGATTGCCAAGAATGCCGGCCTGTGGCCCGCTGTAATTGGCGGATTGCTTGGCGGACTATGGATGGTAAAGATCGGCATCAACCGCGCCTTGTGGTTGTTTGGGGTAGTTCAAGTGGTATCAATTATTGGTTTCTACTGGCTGGCATCGGTGGGCTATCACGCCGAAATTACCACCGTGGAACTCACCCAACTCGCTGTCGTAATTGGCATAGAAGCCTTGGGGGTGGGGCTGGGCACAGCCGCGTTTGTCGCTTTCATCGCACGCACCACTCATCCCGCCTATACCGCCACACAATTCGCGCTGTTCACCAGCCTCGCAGCGATGCCGCGCACCTTCGCCAACGCGGCAACCGGCTGGTTAGTCGAAACAATCGGCTGGACGGGATTCTTTTTACTGTGCGCATTACTGGCACTGCCAGGAATGATATTGCTAATAAAAGTGGCGCCGTGGAATGGGTCGAATTCATTACGGATACCTTGACCACAATAAATCCATTTCTTACGATTACTTTAGTGAGGCCATCACATGAAAATCGGTATACCCAAAGAAATCAAAGCGAATGAAAACCGTGTTGCGCTGGTTCCAGCCGGTGCAGAATCACTGGTTGCGGCCGGACATACTGTACTGATCGAGTCAGGTGCAGGAGCTGGCAGCGATTTCAGTGACGAGCAGTATCTTGCCGCCGGGGCTTGTATCGTTCCCGATGCCGACACAGTGTGGGCAGATGCTGATCTGATCGTCAAGGTTAAAGAGCCAATTGAGCCGGAATGGCAGCGCATCAAGCCGGGTCAAACGCTATTCACCTTTTTTCATTTTTCCGCCGATAAAAAACTCGCCCAGGCGCATCTGGATTCCGGCGCCACCTGTATCGCTTACGAAACGATTGAATTGCCCTCGGGCGAACTGCCATTATTGACGCCGATGTCCGAAGTCGCCGGACGCATGGCGGTGCACGAAGGAGCCAAGTATCTCGAAAAAATGTATGGCGGACGGGGCGTTCTGTTAGGAGGCGTTCCCGGTGTACCGCCCGCGCATGTTGTGATCCTGGGTGGCGGCATTGTGGGAATGAATGCCGCCAAAATGGCGGCAGGTTTGGGCGCAAATGTCACCCTGCTTGATATTTCTCTGGAACGATTGCGCCATCTGGGCGATATCATGCCCGCTAACGTACAGTTGATTTTTTCCAATCGACAAAATCTGCTGGAACAGATCGCCACTGCCGATCTTGTCATTGGCGGGGTATTGGTTACCGGAGCTGTTGCGCCCAAACTGATACGCCATGATGATCTTAAAACCATGCGCCATGGCTCGGTGATAGTAGATGTGGCTGTAGACCAAGGCGGTTGCGTGGAAACGACCCATCCCACCACGCACGAAAATCCAATTTACGTGGTCGAAAATGTAATTCACTATGCTGTTGCAAACATGCCCGGCGCCGTGCCACGCACCTCCACACTGGCATTAACCAATGCAACATTGCCTTATGTGTTACAACTGGCAAATAAAGGATGGAAGCAGGCTCTTAAAGATAATTCTGCGCTACGAAAAGGACTGAATATCGCGGACGGGAAAATCGTCCATTTCGCTGTGGCGCAAGCATTTGGAATGCTGGCCCACGCACCGGAAAATTGTATTGATTAATTCTTACGCGGGCAACTAACGATGGGGTAATAATTTTTTGTAAACAGTCAGTTGGCAGGGAACTGTCGTAACTTTCTAAGGAGTATATTCTAAGGAGTATAAATGACCGTGAGCAACGAACCGATCGACAGCCTGCTGGCCGATACCAGGAACTTAAAGATTCGATTGGCCAGCATGGCCTGCGCAAAATCACCAAAAACCGGGGATCATTCCACAGCATGAGGCGTTGATGAAATTGTTCTTGCTGGGGCTGATGGACATCAGCCAGAAATGGACGATGCCAGTGCAAAATTGGAAAGCCGCTCTGAACCGGTTTACCATCATGTTTCAAGGAGCGGATG
>JBIIMQ010000147.1:0-4145 GCA_044337935.1 Candidatus Nitrotoga sp. | reverse complement strand
GCAAACTATTTTGTCAATCATTATGGCGAGACATATAGATCATTTGAATGATTCATCCTGAAATCAGCTAGCGATCACATCAGAAAATTGCAGCGGGTAAGGAAAAACGCTAGACTTGACTATCTTTGATAAGATCACCTTGAGCAAAACATAGAGAATCTGATTCTTCTGGACTAGCGCAGAATGCGTATTAGTCCAGAACGTTTGGAATATGAATTACGCAAGATCAAAAACAGAATAACAAACGCGAAAACTAGTGTCGCCAAATTTGCCAGAATGCAACACACAATAACGATAAAATCGTTCAACAACAAATGAGTTTTGACCAACTTAGGCAGCAATCGTTAAAATTCGCCTCAAGGACTAACTTCTTGTTATGAATAAAATTGCCCTGATTACCGGCATCACAGGCCAAGACGGCGCCTACCTCGCCGAATTCCTGTTGAACAAAGGCTACGAGGTGCATGGTATCAAGCGCCGCACCTCGCTCTTTAACACCGACCGCATTGACCACCTCTACCAAGACCCGCATATGGCGGGGCGCAAATTCGTGTTGCACTATGGTGACATGACCGACTCCAGCAGCCTGATTCGTATCATTCAGCAAATACAGCCGGATGAGATCTATAATCTGGCGGCACAAAGCCATGTAGCGGTATCGTTCGAGGAGCCGGAATACACCGCCAACTCGGATGCGCTGGGTACGCTGCGCGTGCTGGAAGCGATCCGGATTTTGGGGTTGGAGAAAAAAACTCGTTTCTATCAAGCTTCCACTTCGGAACTCTTCGGCAAGGTGCAGGAAACTCCTCAGAAAGAGACTACTCCTTTTTATCCGCGCAGCCCTTATGCATGCGCCAAGCTCTACGCCTATTGGATTACGGTGAACTATCGCGAGGCTTATGGTATGTATGCCTGCAACGGCATTCTGTTTAACCACGAATCGCCGGTGCGCGGTGAAACATTCGTCACGCGCAAGATCACCCGCGCCTTGGCGCGCATCAAGCTAGGCTTGCAGGAGTGCCTCTACCTGGGCAACTTGGATGCGAAGCGCGACTGGGGTCATGCCAAAGACTATGTGGAAATGCAGTGGCTGATGTTGCAGCAAGATCAACCCGAGGATTTTGTCATTGCTACTGGCGAGCAGCAGAGCGTGCGCGACTTCGTGAATACGGCTGCGGATGAGCTCGGCATGAAAATTCGCTGGGAAGGCACTGGCGTGGAAGAGAAAGGCTACTGGCTTTCTCCCTCCCACCTGGCGGAGGAAGGTCGGGGAGAGGGGGGAAACCTCATCGTCGCTGTAGACCAGCGCTATTTCCGGCCGACCGAAGTGGAAACCTTATTGGGCGATCCGAGCAAGGCCAAAAACAAACTGGGCTGGGTGCCAAAAATCACGTTTAAAGAACTGGTAGCCGAAATGGTGCGCGAAGACTTGAAGGTAGCGGAACGCGATGAACTGGTAAAACAGCATGGTTTTCGAACACTTAATTACCATGAGTGACATAATGAGCTCTAATGCAAAGACAGCTATGATTTGCGGAGTCTCAGGGCAAGATGGCGCATATTTGGCGAAATTACTCCTGAGCAAAGGTTATCGCGTAATTGGCACCTCACGCGATGCGCAAATGAGCTCTTTTCGCAATCTTGTACAACTTGGCATCCGCGACCAAATCGAAGTGACATCCATGGCCTTAAACGATTTTCGGAGCGTTTTGCAGGCATTGGCGCATTTCAGCCCCGCAGAAATTTATAACTTGGCCGGACAAAGTTCAGTCGGGCTTTCTTTTGAACAACCGGTGGAAACACTGGATAGCATCAGTGTCGGCACACTGAATTTGCTCGAAGGCATTCGTTTCCTAGGAGGAAAAGCCCGGCTGTATAACGCAGGGTCAAGCGAATGTTTCGGCGAGACCAACGGCAAAGCAGCGAACGAAACAACACCCTTTCGACCCCGTAGCCCTTATGCCGTGGCAAAAGCGGCTGCGTTTTGGGAAGTTGCCAATTACCGTGAAGCCTACGGTCTTTACGCATGCTCCGGCATCCTTTTTAATCACGAATCTCCCTTGCGTCCCGAGCGTTTTGTGACCCAGAAAATCGTGCGGTCAGCCTGCCGTATCGCTGCGGGCAGCGGTGAGCAGCTTAAACTTGGCAACCTCGAGGTACAGCGCGATTGGGGATGGGCACCCGAATATGTAGAAGCGATGTGGTTGATGCTTCAGCAACCAAGCCCTGACGATTATGTGATTGCAACAGGGGAAAGCAACCCCTTGAAGGATTTTGTAGTTGAAGTGTTTAACCAGGCGGGGCTCGACTGGCGCGACCACGTAGTCAGCGACCCCACTCTGCTTAGACCAACTGAACTCATGATAGGCCGAGCTAACCCAACTAAGGCGCTCAATCAATTCGGTTGGGCGGCGCGCTCTAAAATGCGCGACGTAGCTCGACTAATGGTTGAATCCGGCCGGTGTTATCGTACATAAGATGTCCCGCCCGCTACTGACTACCCACTACCCCTATCCGCTAACAACTAATTGCAATGCCAATAATCGAAGTTAACCACGTCACCAAAGAATATCAGCTCGGCGCACTCAAAAACATCAAACAGACTGTGCGTAACACCTTTGCTCGCCTGCGTGGGCAACTGGTCGAACAGCACGCCCCGTTCAAAGCGCTGGACGACGTTAACTTCAGTATTGAAGCGGGTGAAGTCGTCGGCATCATCGGCCACAACGGCGCCGGCAAGAGCACAATCCTCAAACTGCTGGCCAACATTTCAAAAACCACCAGCGGCAGCATTACCGTCAAAGGCAAAGTTGCTCTGCTGATCAAAGTGGGCGCGGGCTTGGTGGGCGACCTCACCGGACGTGAAAACATCTACCTTAACGGTGCCATTTTGGGCATTTCCAAAGCAGAAATACAACGCGAAAAATTACTGTTTGACACTAATGGCAATTGAGAAGGTGCGCAAGCGCTTCGGCATGCAATGAAACACGCTTGATCCGAGACTGTAGTAGAAGCCTTGCAGTCAATCCGACCATATTGCTTTGAACCAACCCTTCTACGCGAACCATTTTATCGATCGCATGATGATATCCACAGAGCATCTGATTATCCATCCTGAAATTGGCAGGCAATAACGTCAGAAAATTGCGGAGGGTAAGGAAAAACGCTAGACTTGACCAACTTTGAAAGGTCACACCATGAGTGAAAACATTGAAAATTTGGTTTTAGAACAGTTAAGAGCGCTCAGAAGCGAGATCATAGCTTTTCGGGCAGAGAATCAAAGCGAGTTCAGCGAAATCAAACACCGCCTAAGCCGCGTAGAAAGTGGAATTGCAAATATGCGCGGTGAAAATGCGGGTACACAGGAAGATGTTTACAGGCAGCAATCGGTTATCGACTCGATCAAGGAAAGATTACAACGCATTGAGAAACGACTGGAATTATCCAACGGATAATTTGTGTCACTAACAATCCCTTTTAAAAAACCATGTATAAACTCTGCGGATGCCGGAATGCAAGAATGTTGATTGTTCATGACCCCGAGAAGGAATTATCATTAGACGCGTATGCCTCCATTCTTAAGCAGTCTGGCCTAAGAATGGAAAATTCTAATTAGCCATGCCCATCATCGAAGTCATCCACGTCACCAAAGAATACCAGCTTGGCCAGTTGCAAAGCCTGAAAACCACCGCGCTCAACCAATGGCGGCGGCTCACCGGACAACCGGTAGAAGAGCGCGCACCGTTCAAGGCCCTTGATGACGTCACGTTCTCTGTCGAACAAGGCGAGGTGCTTGGCATAATTGGTCATAACGGTGCCGGCAAGAGCACGATGCTCAAACTGCTGGCCAACATTTCAAAACCTTCCAGCGGCTGCATCACCGTTAAAGGCAAGGTGGCACCGCTGATCGAAGTGGGTGCCGGTCTGGTGGGAGACCTCACCGGGCGCGAAAATATCTACCTCAACGGCACCATCCTCGGCATCTCCAAGGCAGAAATAAAGCATAAGTTCGATGACATTGTCGCCTTCGCCGAACTGGAGGAATTCATCGATACCCCAATCAAGCGCTATTCATCGGGTATGCAAGTAAGGCTGGGATTTTCCATTGCCACTAGCGTGGAATCGGACATCCTGATTGTGGATGA
>JBIIMQ010000042.1:0-13729 GCA_044337935.1 Candidatus Nitrotoga sp. | reverse complement strand
GTTAATTGCGAAGGTTGATCGTAATAAACTGTACGCCGTGAATGATGCGTTGAATTTAGTAAAAGAAACTGCTAAAGCAAAATTTGACGAGTCTATTGATATTGCAATTAATTTGGGAGTTGATGCACGTAAATCGGATCAGCTGGTGCGGGGCGCGGTAGTGTTGCCCAAGGGGACCGGAAAAGCTGTGCGTGTCGCTGTGTTTGCGCAAGGTGCCAAGGCTGAAGAAGCAAAGTCTGCCGGGGCGGATGTGGTTGGGTTTGAGGACCTGGCTGAAAGTATCAAGGCGGGCGGCATGGATTTTGATGTGGTAATAGCATCGCCTGATGCTATGCGCATTGTTGGTCAGTTGGGTCAGATTCTTGGTCCGCGCGGTTTGATGCCGAACCCCAAGGTGGGTACGGTTTCCGTTGATGTGGCTGGTGCCGTAAAGAATGCCAAGGCGGGTCAGGTGCAGTATCGCACGGATAAAAATGGTGTGGTGCAGTGCACTATTGGGCGTGCCTCGTTTGCTCCCGAAGCGTTGCGTGAAAATCTGTTGGCGCTGGTCGATGCCTTGAATAAGGCTAGGCCTGCCGCTGCCAAGGGTGTGTACCTGAAAAAGGTATCTGTCTCTAGTACCATGGGTGTGGGGATTCGTATTGAACAGGCTAGTTTGGCTGGATGATTTGTGTTGTCTACCCGCGTAGCGGGTATGAAAAAACGTGGTTGATCTTGTAGTAGATTGATGCGTATGCGGATTGTGCGGCATGATTGAATGGTCATGCCGCCTATAGGCTTTGAACTGCTGGTTTATTGGCAGATTGTCAAAGACCGTAGGTGCCCAGTAGGGCTTAATTGAGGTGGATTGCAGGTTGGGTGATTTTTCCCTGTTTGCTTTCACCGAAGCCAACGTAGATGGTGTGCCCACGAGCAGGGAGCGTGTTATTTCCTCGGCTTAAGGACGCAGTTGTTAACGACGGCGCTGGATTTTGGTTTGGCGTTCCGATTGAAAATGGAGAGTGATTTGGGTCTTAATCTACAAGAAAAGCAAGCAATCGTAACTGAGGTTAGCGAGCAAGTGTCGCAGGCTCAGGCTATTGTTTTGGCGGAGTATCGCGGTATTGTGGTTAGCGACATTGCCAAATTGCGTGCTACGGCACGTAAGTCGGGAGTGTATTTCCGTGTATTGAAAAATACATTGGCGCGCCGTGCTGTGCAGGGTACTCCGTATGAGGCATTGGCGGAAAAAATGGTTGGCCCATTGGTTTACAGCATCAGTTCAGATCCTGTTGCGGCGGCGAAAATAGTCCACGAATTTGCCAAAACGAATGGTAGGTTGGTGATCAAAGCGGGCGCAATGGTAGGTTCATTGATGTCTGCAGAGCAGGTTGCCGTGCTGGCTGTTATTCCGAGCCGGAACGAGTTGATCGCTCGCTTGATGGCAACCATGAACGCTGCAACCAGCACTTTTGTGCGTGGATTGGCAGCTATCCGCGATAAAAAAGAAGCTGAAACAGCTTCTGCTTAACGCTCATATCAAATTTGAATTAAATATTAGGAGAGTAACATGGCTGTTAATAAGGCTGATATTCTGGATGCAATTGGGCAAATGACAGTGTTGGAGTTGTCTGCGTTGATCAAGGAAATGGAAGAGAAGTTTGGTGTGTCTGCTGCTGCAGTGGCGGTGGCAGCGCCAGTAGCAGCAGAGGTAGGTGCTGCGGCTGAGCAAACCGAATTTAGCGTAACGTTAACTAATGCCGGTGCCAGCAAGGTGAACGTGATTAAAGTGGTTCGTGCAATCACCGGGTTGGGATTAAAAGAAGCTAAAGATTTGGTGGATGGCGCACCGAAGTTGGTAAAAGAGGGTATTAACAAGGCTGATGCTGATTCTATTGTGAAACAATTGGTTGAAGCTGGCGCTACTGCTGAAATCAAATAATTATTGTGCGCGTCGAAAGGCTGACGGATGCCCGCCAGCCTTTTGCCGTTTTAAGAAGATAACGGACAGCAAGCTGAGAAATGCTTTTTGTTCCTTGTCTTTTCCCTCGGTCGTGGAGATATCATGAGTTATTCTTTTACTGAAAAAAAACGTATTCGTAAAAGTTTTGCGAAACGTATCGGTGCATTGCCGATACCATTTTTGCTGTCCACGCAACTGGAATCATACAGTGCTTTTCTACAGGCTGACAAGTTGCCAGAGCAGCGCATTAACGATGGTTTGCAAGCCGCATTCCATTCGATTTTTCCTATAGAAAGTCATAATAAATACGCGCGGCTTGATTTTGTTAGTTATAGCTTGGGTATGCCACCTTTTGATGTGAAGGAGTGTCAGCAACGCGGCCTAACATATGCATCTCCAATACGCGCCCGCGTACGCTTGACTTTGTTCGATAAGGAGGTATCCAAGCCGACTGCCGTAAAGGAAGTGAAAGAGCAAGAGGTATATATGGGTGAAATACCCCTTATGACCAACACGGGCTCGTTTGTCATAAACGGTACCGAGCGTGTCATCGTATCCCAATTGCATCGTTCGCCTGGTGTGTTTTTTGAACATGATCGTGGAAAGACGCATAGTTCGGGTAAGTTGTTGTTTTCTGCGCGTATTATTCCGTATCGTGGCTCGTGGCTGGACTTCGAGTTCGATGCCAAGGATTTTGTATATTTCCGGATAGATCGTCGTCGTAAGATGCCGGTCACGATTCTTTTAAAATCTCTTGGTTATACGCCAGAGCAGATACTTGAGGCGTTTTTTGAGTTTGATACTTTCCATTTTGGTAAAAAAGGTATCCAGTTTGAAGTGGTGCCAGAACGACTGCGTGGTGAAGTGGCGCGTTTTGATATCCTGAATAAGAATGGCAAGGTGATTGTAGCTGCGTCAAAGCGCATTACTGTGCGTCATATACGTGAAATGCAAGAAGCCGGTATTGATAAGCTGGCGGTTGGGGAAGATTTTTTGTTGGAGCGCGTGCTGGCTCATGACGTAATAGATAAAGAGAGTGGTGAGATTATTGCTAATGCCAATGATGAAATCACTGAGGCGTTAATAGCCAAGTTACAGGCAGCAGGAGAGAAAAAAATCCGCACGCTGTATACCAACAATCTGGATCAAGGGGGGTACATTTCTCAGACACTGCGAGCTGATGAGACGACCGATCAGTGGACGGCGAGAGTTGCGATATATCGGATGATTCGCCCCGGGGAGCCGCCTACAGAAGACGCGGTGGAGAGTCTCTTTAACGGCCTCTTCTTTTCCGAAGAGCGCTACAACTTGTCGGCTGTGGGCCGCATGAAATTTAATCGCCGAATCGGATCGGATGAGTTGACGGGGCCGCTTACGCTCTCTAACGAGGATATCGTGGCGGTGATCAGGATTATGGTTGAGTTGCGTAATGGTCGCGGCGAAATTGATGATATTGATCATTTGGGTAATCGGCGTGTGCGGGCGGTGGGAGAGTTGGCAGAGAATCAGTTCCGGATTGGATTGGCGCGCGTTGAGCGTGCCGTCAAAGAGCGTTTGGGTCAAGCTGAAACGGATAATCTGATGCCGCATGACCTGATTAATGCAAAACCGATATCTGCTGCGGTTAAGGAGTTTTTTGGTTCTAGTCAGTTATCGCAATTTATGGACCAGACCAACCCCCTGTCCGAGGTGACGCACAAGCGCCGTATATCTGCATTGGGCCCCGGTGGATTGACGCGGGAGCGTGCCGGTTTTGAAGTGCGCGATGTGCATCCGACGCATTATGGTCGCTTGTGTCCGATTGAGACGCCAGAAGGGCCGAATATCGGATTGATTAACTCATTGGCATTGTATGCGCGTATCAATAATTATGGATTTATTGAAACACCGTATCGGCAGGTGGCAAAAGGTAAGGCAGCTGACGAGGTTAAGTATTTGTCAGCGATTGAAGAGGGTAAGTTTACTATTGCGCAGGCTAATGCTGAGTTGGACCGTAAGGGGAAATTTACCAATGATGTGATTTCATCCCGGCAACATAATGAATTTGTGCTGGCTGAGCCGGGACAAATTGAATACATGGATGTGGCACCTGCTCAGGTGGTGTCGGTGGCGGCAGCATTGATTCCTTTTTTGGAGCACGATGATGCAAACCGGGCTTTAATGGGTGCGAACATGCAACGTCAAGCCGTGCCATGTTTGCGTGCGGAGAAGGCGTTGGTGGGAACCGGGGTTGAGCGCACGGTGGCGGTTGACTCCGGCACGACAGTACAGGCATGGCGTGGCGGACGAATTGATTATGTAGATGCCGGCCGTATTGTGGTACGAGTTAACGATGATGAGACGTCGCATGGCGAAGTTGGGGTTGATATATATAACCTGACCAAATATACCCGTTCCAACCAGAATACTAATATCAATCAGCGCCCGCTTGTAAAGATGGGAGATGTGATTGCACGCAATGATGTGATTGCGGATGGCGCTTCCACCGATATGGGTGAATTGGCTCTTGGCCAAAATATGCTGGTGGCATTTATGCCATGGAATGGCTATAACTATGAAGATTCAATTTTAATCTCTGAGAGAGTTGTGGCTGAAGACCGGTTTACTTCTATTCATATTGAAGAGCTTACGGTCGTTGCGCGGGATACAAAGCTTGGTCCGGAAGAAATTACGCGTGATATTCCTAATTTGTCCGAGGGGCAAATGGCTCGCTTGGATGAGTGCGGCATTGTGCATATTGGTGCGGAAGTTGGAGTGGGCGATGTTCTGGTTGGTAAAGTTACCCCGAAAGGGGAAACCCAGTTAACGCCGGAAGAGAAATTATTACGTGCAATTTTTGGTGAAAAAGCATCCGATGTTAAGGATACAAGTCTGCGCGTACCGGCAGGTATATCGGGTACGGTGATTGATGTTCAGGTGTTTACGCGGGAAGGGTTGCAGCGTGATCAGCGTGCACAGCAGATTATTGACGATGAGTTGAATCGCTATAAGAAAGATTTGGCGGATCAAATGCGCATTGTTGAAGCTGACGTATTTACCCGTTTAGGTAAGTTATTGCTGGGCAAGGTGGCTAATGGGGGGCCGAAAAAGCTGGCCAAGGGCACCAAGTTAACCAAAGATTATTTGTCCAGTTTTGAGCGGCATCAATGGTTTGATATACGTCTCGGTAATGAGGATACGGCATCACAATTGGAGCAGGTTAGAGAGGGGTTGGCGCAAAAGCGTTTGGAATTCGATGCTGCATTTGAATTAAAGAAACGTAATTTGACGCAGGGCGATGAGCTTCAGGTCGGCGTTCAGAAGATGGTTAAAGTGTATGTGGCGGTTAAGCGTCGTTTACAGCCTGGGGACAAGATGGCGGGTCGTCACGGTAATAAAGGCGTGGTGTCACGCATTGTGCCGGTAGAAGATATGCCGTACATGGCAGATGGTACGCCGGTTGATATCGTGCTGAATCCGTTGGGTGTTCCTTCGCGGATGAATGTGGGTCAGATTTTGGAAACCCATTTGGGCTGGGCCGCCAAAGGATTGGGTCAGAAAATTGGTAAAATGCTCGAGGCACAAGAAAAGATTGAAAAGATTCGCGCATTTCTCGGCAAGATTTATAAGCATGATCAGGCAGCAGAGGTTACCGGGTTTACTGATGATGAGGTGCTGGATTTGTGCCGGAATCTGGTGGGAGGTGTGCCTTTTGCTACGCCCGTGTTTGATGGTGCGACTGAGGACGAAATCAAGGATATGTTAGAGCTGGCGGGCTTGCCACGTTCTGGTCAGATAACCCTATATGATGGGCGTTCCGGTGTCGCATTTGATCGGCCGGTTACTGTTGGCTACATGCATGTGTTGAAACTGAATCACTTGGTGGATGACAAGATGCACGCTCGTTCTACAGGGCCGTACAGTTTGGTTACTCAGCAGCCGTTGGGTGGTAAGGCGCAGTTCGGTGGTCAGCGTTTTGGCGAGATGGAGGTGTGGGCACTGGAAGCGTATGGTGCGGCCTACACGTTGCAGGAAATGCTTACGGTCAAGTCGGATGATGTGGCAGGGCGTACTAAAATTTACGAAAGCATTGTTAAGGGCGATCACAAGATCGATGCCGGCATGCCGGAATCGTTTAATGTGTTAACCAAGGAAATTCGTTCTCTGGGTATTGATGTCGATCTTGTACGTCATCGAGAGTAGGGTATCGCCCAAGACTGGTACGCGGAGCGTACCTTAACATTGCTGCCGAATATTTAGGAGTTACATATGAAAGCATTGCTGGATTTGTTCAGGCAAGTAACACAGAAGGAGGAGTTCGACGCGATAAAGATCGGGTTGGCCTCTCCGGAGAAAATTCGTTCATGGTCCTACGGTGAGGTGAAGAAGCCGGAAACCATTAATTACCGTACTTTCAAACCTGAGCGCGATGGTTTGTTCTGCGCCAAGATATTTGGCCCAACCAAGGATTATGAATGTTTGTGCGGCAAGTATAAGCGTCTGAAGCATCGTGGGGTAATCTGCGAGAAATGCGGTGTGGAAGTGACGCTGTCCAAGGTGCGTCGTGAGCGCATGGGGCATATCGAACTGGCAAGCCCGGTGGCGCATATTTGGTTCTTGAAGTCATTGCCGTCCCGTTTGGGAATGGTGCTGGACATGACGTTGCGCGACATTGAACGCGTACTATATTTTGAAGCGTATGTGGTGACTGATCCCGGGATGACTACGCTTGAACGTGCTCAGTTGCTTTCCGAGGACGACTATCTCGCCAAGCTTGAGGAGTATGGTGATGAATTTTCTGCTGTAATGGGCGCGGAGGGTATACGCGCGTTATTGCATGCGCTGGATGTACCGGCCGAGGTTGAAAAGCTTCGTGCTGACCTTGAGGTGACCAGCTCGGAAACTAAAATCAAGAAATATGCGAAGCGGTTGAAAATCCTCGAGGCATTCCTGGCTTCGGGCATCAAGCCTGAATGGATGATTATGCAGGTGTTGCCGGTGTTACCGCCAGAGTTGCGTCCATTAGTGCCGCTGGATGGTGGGCGCTTTGCGACCTCCGACCTGAATGACTTGTATCGCCGTGTAATTAACAGAAACAACCGGTTGAAACGTCTTCTGGAATTAAAGGCGCCTGAAATTATTGTGCGCAACGAGAAGCGTATGCTACAGGAATCGATTGATTCATTGTTGGATAATGGCCGTCGCGGTAAGGCGATGACTGGTGCCAATAAGCGGCCATTGAAATCACTTGCCGATATGATTAAAGGTAAGGGTGGGCGTTTCCGTCAAAATTTGTTGGGAAAACGTGTGGATTATTCTGGTCGTTCGGTCATTGTGGTAGGGCCGCAGCTGAAATTGCACCAGTGTGGTTTGCCCAAGAAAATGGCGCTGGAATTATTTAAACCATTCATTTTCCATAAATTGGAAGTTCTTGGTTTGGCTACGACCATCAAGGCGGGGAAGCGCATGGTGGAAGCCGAAGAGCCGGTTGTATGGGATATTCTGGAAGATGTAATCCGTGAACATCCGGTGTTGTTGAACCGGGCGCCAACATTGCATCGTCTCGGTATTCAAGCGTTCGAACCAATTTTGATTGAAGGAAAAGCGATCCAGCTGCATCCGTTGGTTTGTACGGCATTTAATGCGGACTTCGACGGTGACCAGATGGCGGTGCACGTGCCGCTGTCACTTGAGGCGCAGATGGAATGCCGCACGTTAATGCTGGCGTCCAATAACGTATTGTCGCCTGCTAATGGCGAGCCCATCATTGTTCCGTCGCAGGATATTGTGCTCGGGTTGTATTACATGACACGCGAACGAATCGGTGCGCTTGGTGAGGGTTCGTTATTTGCAGATGTGTCCGAAGTATTGCGCGCCTATGATGCCCGCTGCGTTGATCTGCATGCCAAGGTGGTGGCTCGCATTAAAGAAAGTTTCATTGACGAAAATAATGAGCGTCAGGAGAAATATACGCGCTATGAGACAACTGTAGGGCGTGCAATTTTGTCGGATCTGTTGCCAGCCGGTCTGCCGTTCAGTTTGGTCAATAAGGCATTAAAGAAGAAGGAAATTTCACGGCTGATTAACACCAGTTTTAGCCGGTGCGGATTGCGCAATACCGTCATTATGGCTGATAAGTTAATGGCTACCGGTTTTGCCTATGCTACCCGTGCCGGCATTTCGATTTGTCTGGATGACATGCTGGTGCCACCGCAGAAAAATGAGTTGATTGACGCGGCTGGAAAAGAGGTGCGTGAGATTGATTTGCAATATACATCCGGTTTGGTGACGCAGGGTGAGCGCTATAATAAAGTGGTGGATATTTGGGGGCGCACGGGTGATCTGGTAGCCAAGGCAATGATGGATCAGTTGGGAAGCGAGCCGGTGGTTGATCGTGTCAGCGGCAAACGGCTAGCTGATGCAAAAGGCAAGGTGGTAATGCAGGAATCGTTTAATTCCATCTACATGATGGCTGATTCTGGCGCTCGCGGTTCTGCGGCACAGATTCGTCAGTTGGCAGGTATGCGCGGTTTGATGGCCAAGCCGGATGGTTCCATTATTGAAACCCCGATTACTGCTAATTTCCGCGAGGGGTTGAACATGCTGCAATACTTCATCTCCACGCATGGTGCGCGAAAAGGTTTGGCTGATACGGCGTTGAAGACCGCAAACTCGGGTTACCTGACACGTCGTTTAGTAGATGTGACGCAAGATTTGGTGGTGTCCGAAGAAGATTGTGGCACGGATAACGGTGCGGCATTGAAGGCGTTGGTTGAGGGCGGTGAGGTAATTGAAGCATTGCGTGAGCGCATATTGGGCCGTGTTCTTAGCAAGGATGTTGTTAATCCGGAAAGCAGCGAAACCCTTTATGAGGCGGGCACGCTGCTGAATGAGGACATGGTGGAGAATATTGAGTCATTGGGCGTTGACGAAGTGCATGTGCGGACGCCGTTGACATGTGAAACCCGCCATGGTTTGTGCGTCAAATGTTATGGTCGTGATTTGGGGCGTGGTGGTCCTGTGACGGTGGGTGAGGCGGTTGGCGTGATTGCTGCGCAGTCAATTGGTGAGCCGGGTACTCAATTGACAATGCGAACCTTCCATATCGGTGGTGCGGCATCGCGTACCGTGGTGGCTAGCCAGATTGAAGGTAAGTCTAATGGTCATCTGAAATTCAGTGCGAACATGCGTACGGTCAGCAATACTCGCGGCGAGTTGGTGGTGGTGGCGCGCAGTGGTGAAATCATGGTTACCGATGATCATGGGCGGGAGCGGGAGCGTCATAAAGTGCCATATGGTGCGATGTTGGCTGTACGCGAAGGAAGCCCGGTTCGCGCAGGTGAAATACTGGCTACATGGGATCCGCATACGCGTCCAATTATTACTGAGTATGCCGGTCGGGCACGTTTTGAAAATGTGAAAGAAGGTGTGACGGTTACCAGAGAGATAGATGAGGTAACCGGATTGTCCACGCTGGTGGTGGATCCCAAACTTGCGGGCTCACAAGGAAAGGGTGTTCTGCGGCCATTGGTGCGTTTGCTTGATGAGGATGGCCATGAAATTAAGATTGCCGGTACTGACTTGCCAATTTCGGTGACATTCCAGACGGGTTGTATTATCACCGTAGAAGATGGCCAGTATGTTGGGGTAGGTGAGGTGCTGGCTCGAATCCCGCAGGAAAGTAGTAAGACTCGTGATATCACAGGGGGTCTTCCACGTGTTGCAGAGCTTTTTGAAGCACGTTCACCTAAAAATGCAGGCATGTTGGCCGAAGTTACGGGAACGGCATCGTTTGGAAAGGACACGAAGGGTAAGCAGCGATTGGTTATCACCGATACAGAAGGTGTGGCGCACGAGTTTCTGATTGCCAAGGATAAGCATGTGCTGGTGCATGATGGGCAGACGGTGACCCAAGGTGAAATGATTGTGGATGGGCCACGCGATCCGCATGATATTTTACGTTTGTTGGGCGTGGCAGCGCTGGCGCGATATATTGCAGACGAAGTGCAGGACGTGTACCGGCTGCAGGGCGTTAAAATTAACGACAGGCACATTGAAGTAATTGTGCGTCAGATGTTACGCCGCGTGCAGGTTATAGATGAGGGGGATACTAAATTTATTCCCAAAGAACAAGTGGAGCGAGCAGATTTGCTTCAAGAGAATGAGCGTGTTGAAAAAGAGGGTAAACGGCCGGCAACATACGAATATATGTTGCTGGGTATCACCAAGGCATCATTGTCGACAGACTCATTTATTTCCGCGGCATCCTTCCAGGAGACAACACGTGTGTTGACTGAAGCAGCGATTATGGGCAAGAGGGACGAATTGCGCGGATTGAAAGAAAACGTCATTGTAGGGCGCTTGATTCCGGCTGGTACCGGATTGGCGTACCATTCTGCACGGCGTAAGCATCGGCTAGGCTTGGGTACGGCTGATGTGGTCATAGGTGAGGGAGATTTGATTGCAGAAGTGCGAGATAACCAGCTTGCTTGACAGGTTGGGTATTCCTCAATAGAATGCGCGGTCTTTTTGTTTGCCCATGATTAGCAAAAGTAGGGTAGTTTAGGCAGCTGTATTTTATATTGTTGATCCATAAGATTTTAGGAAAATTTAGATAATGCCAACCATCAACCAATTAGTGCGTAAGCCTCGTGTTGCCGAGCCAATAAAAAGCAAAGTTCCCGCTTTGGGTGGGAGTCCACAGAAACGGGGGGTGTGTACACGTGTATATACTACAACACCAAAGAAGCCGAACTCTGCCTTGCGGAAAGTTGCCAAGGTTCGATTGACTAACGGCTTTGAGGTCATTTCGTACATTGGTGGTGAGGGTCATAATTTACAGGAGCACTCGGTGGTTCTGATACGCGGTGGTCGTGTGAAAGATTTGCCGGGTGTTCGTTACCATATGGTGCGGGGTAGTTTGGATACTGCCGGGGTGAAAGATCGTAAGCAATCGCGCTCCAAGTATGGCGCCAAGCGTCCCAAAAAAGCTTAAGTATTGTTAGTCTGAATTAGTCTGTTTTGAAATTAGCCAGTTAATTAGAGGTTTAAGATATGCCAAGACGTAGAGAAGTGCCGAAGCGTGAAATCCTGCCGGATCCTAAATATGGCAACCAAGATCTTTCCAAGTTTGTGAATGTTTTGATGGCATCCGGAAAAAAATCAGTTGCCGAGCGTATTCTTTATGGTGCTTTGGAGCAGATTGTTAAGAAGAGCGGCAAAGATCCAATCGAGGTATTTAACCTGGCGCTGGCTAATGTCAAGCCCCAGGTTGAGGTAAAGAGTCGCCGAGTTGGGGGTGCCAATTACCAGGTTCCTGTAGAAGTTCGCCCCTCGCGCCGGATGGCGTTGGCAATGCGTTGGTTGAAAGATTTTGCGCGTAAACGCGGTGAGAAGTCCATGGGTATGCGATTGGCTGGTGAATTGCTTGATGCGGCTGAAAGTCGCGGTGGTGCGGTTAAAAAACGCGAGGAGGTTCACCGTATGGCTGAGGCGAATAAGGCATTTTCGCATTTCCGGTTCTAGAAGTTTATTCAATTGGTTCAGAACGTCTTATAAGTTAGGTAATTATCGTGGCACGGAAAACATTAATTGAGCGATATCGAAATATCGGCATTAGCGCGCATATAGATGCGGGTAAAACTACGACAACCGAGCGTGTATTGTTTTACACAGGGGTATCGCACAAGATAGGTGAGGTGCATGATGGTGCCGCTGTGATGGATTGGATGGAGCAGGAGCAGGAGCGGGGTATTACCATTACATCGGCTGCAACGACATGTTACTGGAAAGGGATGGATTCCAGTATGCCCGAGCATCGTATCAATATCATTGATACGCCGGGGCACGTTGATTTTACAATTGAAGTTGAGCGATCAATGCGTGTGTTGGATGGTGCATGTATGGTTTATTGCGCGGTCGGAGGTGTGCAGCCACAGTCTGAAACGGTGTGGAGGCAGGCAAACAAATACGGCGTGCCGCGCTTGGCCTTTGTCAACAAAATGGATCGTTCAGGGGCGAATTTCTTTAATGTCCATGATCAGATGCGTACGCGTTTGCGTGCCAATGTGGTTCCGATTCAGTTGCCGATTGGTGCGGAGGAAAAATTTGAGGGCGTAATTGATCTGGTTCGGATGAAGGCGATATATTGGGATGATGCGTCTCAGGGGATGAAATTTGAGTTGCGTGATATCCCGGCTGATCTGTTGGAGGTGTCGCAAGAATGGCGCGCGAAGATGGTCGAGAGTGCTGCCGAAGCAACTGAAGATTTGATGAATAAATACCTTGAGGAGGGTGACCTTTCCGAGGCGGAAATTAAGCAGTGTTTGCGTATTCGAACCATTGCCGGTGAGATAGTGCCAATGCTGTGTGGTTCGGCTTTCAAGAACAAGGGTGTGCAGGCCATGTTGGATGCTGTAGTTGATTATTTGCCTGCGCCGACGGATATTCCCGCAGTTAAGGGAGAATTGGAAAATGGCTCGGCGGGGGAACGCAAGGCGAATGATGATGAGCCGTTCTCTGCGTTGGCATTCAAGATTATGACTGACCCATTTGTGGGGCAGTTGATATTTTTCCGTGTTTACTCGGGTCAGTTAAAGGCGGGTGATACGGTTTACAACCCAGTTAAGGGTAAGAAAGAGCGTATTGGCCGTATTCTGCTGATGCATGCAAACGAAAGAGAAGAAATTAAAGATGTTTGTGCGGGTGATATCGCCGCTGCAGTAGGTTTAAAAGAGGCGACTACGGGTGATACGTTATGCGATCCGGCAAGCATAATAACGTTGGAACGTATGATATTTCCGGAGCCGGTAATACATATTGCTGTTGAGCCAAAGACAAAAGCTGACCAGGAAAAGATGGGAATTGCTTTGAATCGTTTGGCTAAAGAGGATCCGTCATTCCGTGTTCATACGGACTTGGAGTCTGGTCAAACCATTATTTCAGGTATGGGCGAGTTGCACTTGGAGGTCTTGGTTGAGCGTATGAAGCGCGAGTTTGGTGTGGAGGCGAATGTTGGTGCGCCTCAAGTTGCGTATCGTGAGGCGATTCGTAAGTCGGTCGAAGTCGAAGGAAAATTTGTCAAGCAGTCAGGTGGTCGTGGCCAGTTTGGTCATGTGTGGCTGAAAATTGAGCCAAATGAGACTGGTCAGGGCTTTGAGTTTGTGGATGAAATTAAAGGTGGTGCGGTTCCTCGGGAATTTATTCCTGCTGTGAAAAAGGGGTTGGAAGATACCTTGCCGAATGGTGTGTTGGCTGGGTTCCCTGTGGTGGACGTTAAGGTTACTTTGTTTGACGGCTCATACCATGATGTGGATTCCAATGAAAATGCGTTTAAGATGGCTGCATCCATGGGGTTCAAGGATGGGATGCGTAAAGCTAGTCCGGTATTGTTGGAGCCGATGATGTCGGTTGAGGTGGAAACGCCTGAGGATTATACGGGTACAGTGATGGGTGATTTGTCATCCCGTCGCGGTATGGTTCAAGGGATGGAGGATATGGTTGGCGGTGGGAAGATTGTGAAGGCCGAAGTTCCTTTGGCGGAGATGTTCGGATATTCCACGGCATTGCGTTCTGCAACTCAAGGGCGTGCGACATATACAATGGAATTTAAGCATTACACCGAGGCGCCCAAGAATGTGGCTGAAGCGGTGATGAGTAGTAGGAAATAGTTTCAAGATAACTCATAGTCGTTAAATAATTAAGGAGCCTAAAATCATGGCAAAGAGTAAATTTGAGCGTACCAAGGCGCATATAAACGTAGGTACGATAGGTCACGTTGATCATGGCAAGACTACCCTGACTGCGGCG
>JBIIMQ010000146.1:0-4198 GCA_044337935.1 Candidatus Nitrotoga sp. | reverse complement strand
TATCTATGCCCCTCCGGTTTATCACAAGAAAAAGAAACCGAGATACAACAACTGGCACTGCAAGGTTTTGCATTAATCGGCGGTGCTGGCTGGGGACGCGTGGATTTTTTAATGGACGAGGCCGGTCACCCTTATTTGCTGGAGATCAATACCGTACCGGGTATGACCGACCATAGCCTGGTGCCGATGGCAGCGCGTCAAGCCGGAATAAATTTCGAACAATTAGTGCTCGCCATACTGGAGTTAACCCATGTGGGATAAACCGGAGTCATTACATATGATTTCCAACACCCTCTTCGGTGTTTGCTTCCTATTGGTTTTATACGGGGCGCTGCACTACGCATTACATTTGCCCATGTTTGCGCTTCGCGTCGTATCTATTAGCAATTCGCCCCGCCAAGTGGATCCTGTCCAGATTGCGTCCACGGTACGCAATTCTTTGCGCGGTAATTTCTTCACCATCAACCTGGAGCAAACACGGCAGGCTTTCGAAAGTATCCCTTGGGTGCGTAAAGTAAATATCCGGCGTCATTTCCCTTGGCAGCTGGAAATAGGATTAGAAGAACACGTAGCCTTGGCACATTGGAACAACACAGATCTGGTGAGTACCCATGGTGAAATATTTTCAGCCAAAACGAACGAGCAACTGCCGAATTTTATCGGACAGCCCGATAGCGCAGTCGAAATGGTCCAAATGTTTACCACATTAACTACAAAGCTTGCCCCGCTTAAGCAGGAAATTACGGAAATCGACTTATCGCCGCGCCGCTCTTGGCGGTTGCGCCTAAGTAACGGCATGCAACTGGAATTGGGACGTGAGCAAACCGTACAGCGCTTGACGCGCTTTGTAGCGGTATATCCCCACAGTCTGATGCCTATACAACAAAATCACGAACTTCTTAGACCAGGAAAAACGCAACATCAAATAGCGCATGTGGATCTGCGTTATAGCAATGGCTACGCCGCTTACCTGTCGGATACGGCAAACAGTTTAAAAATGACCGGAGAAAAAGCAATGTAGGTCAACACTAAAAATTTATTGAAAATTTGTTTCACATATGGAACGTATATTTTAGTCCGCGCATCGTCCATACAACGCAAAAAGTTTAGGCAGTGGAGAAATGTAATGGGTAATAGCAGGGAAAACAAAAATTTGATCGTCGGTCTGGACATTGGCACTTCCAAAATTGTCACTGTTGTTGCTGAGGCCAAACCTGAAGGAGCCATGGAAATAATTGGCGTGGGAATGTATGAATCCTCCGGCATGAAAAAAGGAATGGTCGTCAATATTGATGCGACCGTGGCAGCGATCCAACGTGCGCTGGGTGATGCCGAATTAATGGCCGACTGCAAAATTCGTGAAATTTATACAGGCATCGCAGGCAGCCATATTAAGAGCTCCAACGCCAATGGAATGGTAAAAATTAAAGATCGGGAAGTTGTACAGGCCGACATCGACCGGGCTGTTGAAACGGCCAGTTCATTAAGCTTACCCAGCGACCAGCAAATATTGCACATTTTAGAACAGGAATTCAGCATCGACGGGCAAGGAAGCATCAAAAAACCGTTGGGAATGAGCGGGATGCGCCTTGAAGTCGAAGTCCATATCGTTACCGGTGCGGTAGCGGCAGCACAAAACATCATAAAGTGTGTCCACCGATGCGGGCTGGAAGTACGGGAAATAATCCTGCAACCGCTGGCATCAAGCAAAGCGGTGCTCTCCGACGATGAACGAGATTTGGGCGTGTGTTTAGTCGATATTGGTGGCGGTACTACCGATGTGGCGATTTTCACTGGTGGTGCGATTCGTCATACCGCCGTCATTCCAATTGCAGGCGACCAAATCACTAATGATATCGCAATGGCTTTGCGCACCCCGACCACGGATGCGGAAGACATCAAAATCCAATATGGCTGTGCATTACGTCAACTCGCTGACGACAGCCCTATCAGCGTTCCCGGCGTAGGTGAACGAGGTATTCGTATGCTGTCACGGCAAACATTGGCAGAAGTCATTGAACCGCGCGTGGAGGAATTATATATGCTGGTACAGGCTGAATTACGCCGTAGTGGATTCGAAAATTTATTATCCTCCGGCATCGTCATCACCGGAGGCAGTAGTGCAATGCAAGGCATGGTAGAACTGGGAGAGGAAATATTCCATATGCCAGTGCGTTTAGGGCTTCCGCGTTATATCGGGGGATTATCTGATGTGGTGAAAACACCACGCTTTTCCACCAGCGTTGGTTTACTACTCTACGGACTGGAGCAATATCACCAAGATCAAACCGCACGTCAACGCTCAAATTCGTTTACTGACGTATTGAGCAGCATGAAAGCATGGTTCAAAGGAAATTTTTAACAGCTTAACTTCCAGCTAAACATCATCAATTCATTACTAACTTTTTAACTTATTAATAACAGCATCAATAACAGGGGGAAAACAATGTTTGAAATCGAAAGTGTACAGCTTCAAGACGCAATAATTAAAGTTATCGGTGTGGGCGGCTGTGGCGGTAATGCAGTAGATCACATGATTGAAAAAGGCGTACAAGGTGTAGAGTTCATCGCTATTAATACCGATGCCCAAGCACTCAAACGCAACAAGGCGCAAACCCAATTACAGATTGGTGCCACTATTACCAAAGGGTTAGGTGCGGGAGCAATGCCGGATGTCGGACGTGCTGCCGCCGAAGAAGATCGCGAACATATCGCCGCGTTAATCCAAGGCGCCAACATGATATTTATCACTGCAGGAATGGGTGGCGGCACAGGCACCGGCGCGGCGCCCATAGTGGCCCAGATAGCCAAAGAAATGGACATTCTTACTGTAGCCGTAGTAACCAAACCATTTCTTCATGAAGGCAAGCGTATGCGTTTGGCACAAGCCGGTATCGAAGCACTAAGTGCGTCTGTCGACTCACTTATCATCGTGCCCAATGAAAAACTGATGTCCGTTCTAGGTGAAGATACTAGTTTATTGGATGCATTCAGCGCCTCGAATAGCGTGTTGCAAGGTGCCGTGGCAGGCATTGCCGAAGTCATTAATGTACCCGGCCTGATGAATGTGGACTTCGCCGATGTGCGCACACTAATGTCTGAAAACGGCATGGCCATGATGGGATCAGCAACAGCTTCCGGATCTGATCGCGCTAAAGTTGCGGCAGAACGTGCCATGTCCAGCCCGCTACTGGAAGATGTAAATCTGGCCGGCGCACGTGGTGTGTTGATCAATATCAGCTCCAGCAGCAAACTCACCCTGAAAGAATTCAGGGAAATTACCAATAGTGTGCAATTTGCCATCGAAGAGGCCACCGTAATAGTTGGTTCTGTATTCGATGAAAACATGGGTGATGAACTGCGGGTAACCATAGTAGCGACCGGCTTGGGTTCTCCGCTTGAACGCAAACAAACCAAACCGGAACTTGTTTATGGGCTACGTACAGGCACGCATAATGAACCCGTCTTCGCAGGCAACTATAAAGAGCTTGAAATGCCTGCCGTAATACGTAACGGCCGTCATCGTGAAGCCGTTGAAGCGATGAGACAGTCCGGTGTAGATACGCTGGACATCCCGTCCTTTCTACGCAAACAGGCAGACTAATGCCTGTCCGGGGGTACGCATATTTCACCCTATTCAATTATTATGATCGAATAAAAAGAATAGGGTGAAGTACCAGAAAATCACACGACACAAGAGATGGCTAGCCTTATGACTGTTCCTGCGCGCTTAATTTAACCGAACATGATATTAACTACATACAAGCGATTTGCTTGGAAGTTATTACGTAGTACCGGGTATAAATTAGTGCCCGAATGAATTATGTTAAAATTACAAACCACCCATGAATTTTGTTAGAACAACATGGTTAAACAGCGCACCTTAAAAAATTCCGTGCACGCTACTGGAGTCGGGCTACACACCGGTGAACGGGTTACCCTTACCTTATCTCCTGCACCGGTAAACAGCGGCATCGTGTTCCGCCGGGTGGATGTTGTACCAGTGGTGGTAATACGTGCAGAAGCACATGCCGTACATGACACCCGCTTATCCACCTGTTTGGAAACTGACGGCACGCGTGTCGCCACTATTGAGCACCTGATGTCCGCTTTTGCCGGGCTTGGTATCGATAATGCCTTCGTTGATTTAACCAGCTCAGAAGTGCCAATCATGGACGGTAGCGCCGGAACGTTTATT
>JBIIMQ010000145.1:0-4200 GCA_044337935.1 Candidatus Nitrotoga sp. | reverse complement strand
CAACGGGCTCAACCGGGTTGGTGGATACAGAGCGGCGGCACCTGGTCAAAAAAATAACCAATTTTCCAAAAAACTAATTACACAAACATGAAATAGCTTCTCCAAGCTTTTTCATGTTCCGCTCATTTCAACTTATAAATTTCATTGATGTTGATGTCCCCTGTTCTTGTTTTTGATATTGAAACGGTTCCCGATATTGCCGGGCTACGTACCTTGTATGGACTTGATGCACAGGTAAGCGATGCGGATGTGGCGGAAATGGCCTTTCAAATGCGCCGCCAGAAGACCGGCAGTGACTTCCTGCAACATCACCTGCATCGTGTAGTCGCTATTTCATGCGCGTTGCGTGAAGGCGACAATTTCCGTGTGTGGTCGTTGGGTAATTTGGAAGACGATGAAGATGTCCTTATTCGGCGGTTTTTTGACGGCATTGACAAATATACTCCGCAATTGGTTTCTTGGAATGGCGGTGGCTTTGACCTGCCGGTGCTGCACTATCGTGGCCTGATACACGGTGTTCAGTGCGCATGCTATTGGGATATGGGTGAAGATGACAAGGATTTTAAATGGAACAACTACATCAGCCGTTACCATTCACGACATCTTGATTTAATGGATTTACTTGCATTGTATACAGGCCGTGCCAATGCTCCGCTGGACGATCTGGCCAAGCTGATTGGTTTTCCCGGTAAGCTGGGGATGGATGGCAGCAAGGTGTGGGATGCTTATCAGCAAGGGAAGTTGGATGAAATTCGCAACTACTGCGAAACTGACGTCGTTAATACCTATCTGGTCTATGCGCGCTTTCAATTAATGCGTGGTCATTTCACCCCTGCCCGCTATGAACAAGAGTGTGAATTGGTACGCAATACCTTGGGCAAATCTTCCGAATCACACTGGGAAGAATATCTCGCTGCGTGGCCAACCGTAAAAACATAACCATGGTTAAACTTCGTCGGATCTGGCTTACGCTAGGTGGAATATGGGTTGCCACGGTTGTGTATCTTTCTCTTGCATCGCATCCGCCGGAACCGATGCGATTTTCAAATGCCGATAAATTGGAGCACGCACTGGCGTATAGCTTCCTGATGTTGTGGTTTTGTCAGGTCTACCAGCAACATCGGTCGCGCATTATTGTGGCGGGATTGTTGGTTGCTTTGGGTATCGGGTTAGAGTATTTGCAACGTATGACGACCTACCGGTTCTTTGATTATGCCGACATGCTGGCAAATAGTGCGGGTGTTCTGCTCAGTTTAATTTTTATGAAAATGGGCTTGGGGCAGATTGGTATCATGCTGGAAACTAAATTTTTTAACGTTACAGAATGAAATGACCGACAAATCCATATACGCAAACAGTGTTGTTGTTGAATCACTTGACCATGAAGGTCGCGGCATTGCGCATGCTGATGGAAAAGTAATTTTCATTGAGGGTGCGCTGACAGGTGAACGTGTCACCTATTCGTCATATCGTAAAAAATCCAACTTTGAGGTTGCCCAGCTGAGCCATGTTATTAGGCCAACCTTTATGCGTGTTCAGCCAAAGTGTAAGCACTTCGGTGTGTGTGGGGGATGTTCCATGCAGCACATGGACGCTCGTGCGCAGGTTGCAGCCAAGCAGCGCATTCTGGAGGACAATCTGTGGCACATCGGCAAAGTTAAGGCCCAGACGATATTGATGCCGATTCATGGTCAGACTTGGGGCTACCGACAACGAGCGCGTCTTTCGGTACGTCATGTATCAAAGAAAGGAAAAACACTGGTAGGTTTTCGTGAAAAGCAGGGCCGTTATGTGGCGGACATGCAGTATTGCGAAATATTACCCCCTAAAATTGCCCGGTTACTACCGCTGCTGGGGCAATTGAATACATGTTTTACAACACGTGATACCTTGCCGCAAATCGAAGTGGCCGTCGGCGAACACGTGGATGTGCTGGTGTTGCGTATTTTACAGGCGCTTTCGCCGAGTGACGAAGAAGCAATCAAACAGTTTGCCGATACGCATGCAGTACAGTTTTGGCTACAAACAAAAGGGCCGGAAACTGCAGTGCCATTTTACCCGCTGGACGTTCCACCGCTGACATACAGCCTGCCGGAGTTCGGAATTACCATGCCATTCGCACCCACCGAGTTTACCCAGGTCAATGCGGATATGAATCGCGTCATGGTAAGCCGTGTCATGCGTTTACTTAATCCTCAACCGAATGAACGCATCGCTGATTTATTCTGTGGACTAGGGAACTTTACCCTGCCTATTGCGCGCAGTGGTGCTCAAGTAGTGGGTATCGAAGGCAGCGCGGCGTTAGTGCAGCGTGCCGTGCAGAATGCCGCATTTAATGATTTGTCAGGCAACACCCAATTCAGCGCGATGAATTTGTTTGAGATAGATGAAGCAGCATTGGCACAGCTAGGTCATTTCGACAAAATGTTGATTGACCCGCCACGCGACGGCGCGTTTGAACTGGTCAAGGCGCTGGGTGTTGATGCACCGGGTCGTATCGTGTATGTCTCATGCAACCCCGCAACGCTGGCGCGTGATGCCGAGATATTAGTGCATCAAAAGGGTTATGCACTTAAGGCCGCAGGCGTGATGAATATGTTCCCTCATACCTCTCATGTCGAATCCATCGCGCTGTTTGAGAAAACGTATGCCACCTAATGTTCCCGGGGAATTACGTTTGGCAGCACTTCATTGGCTGGTGGAACCGAATCCTGTTTTAAAATCCGATGGAGTCATTGCGCTAGGTGAAGCATGGAAGAACGGTGAAATTTTACTGGAAACCGATGCTTTTTTGACGGCACTGCAACCCATCCCCGGACGGCCTCAACTTCCCGAATTGGTTTCATATTTGTCCGTACCCCGCAGATCTATGCGCACTGAAGAAGGCCGCGCTGCGCTGATTCATGCGTTGACGCATATCGAATTTAATGCCATTAATCTGGCTCTGGATGCTATCTGGCGTTTCCCGGAAATGCCCCGGGAATATTATGCTGACTGGCTTAAGGTCGCGGCAGAAGAATCCAAACACTTTTCTTTGCTTGCAGATCATCTGGGGACAAAAGGTTATACCTACGGAGATTTTGCGGCACACAACAGCCTTTGGGATATGGTTGAAAAAACGACGGATGATATCCTCGCCCGCATGGCACTAGTTCCGCGCACTATGGAAGCACGCGGTCTGGATGCCTCCCCTCCTCTGCGGGCCAAACTCGCACAAGCGGGCGATATTGCTGCAGCTGAGATTATCGATATCATTCTGGCAGATGAAATTGGTCACGTATTGATCGGCAATCGTTGGTATAACTGGATTTGTGAATCACGTTGCCTAGAGCCTGTTTCAACTTATACCTCGCTTGCAGAAATTTACCAGGCACCAACGTTACGCGGGCCGTTTAATATCGAAGCAAGACGGGCGGCGGGATTTAGCGAAAGTGAATTGATGGCCTTGGCAGCCATGAAATGAATGACACTCAATTCATCAAATAATATGAATTATGCATGTTGTCATAAACCACAGGCCTGCCAACTTGAACATGACGGATTTGTGGGATAGAGCAGTCAACTATCTGAGTTACTGGTTTCTATATATAAAAACCGATCTGAATACTCCGGCTTTCTTAAGCTTCACCGCAACGCGTTTTGCGTAGGCACATTCCATACTTTTGCACTTAATGTCGCTGCATGCGATGTCGCCACTCATCTATCCATCCGGGTAGCGCAGATGCCAGCATGGGTCGGGCTATGAAATAACCTTGTGCAATATGACACGGTGTTGTGCGCAAAAACGCCCAATCTTCGGCACTTTCCACGCCTTCTGCCACTGCTTCCATACCGAGCTGAAGCGCAAGGTTGAGGCTACCATTGAAAATGGCTTGTTGCCTGGCATTGTCCCACGCATTATGAGTAAAATTTTTGGCGATCTTGAGTTCATCAAAGGGAAGATCGTGCAATTGAACAAGTGAAGAGTGGCCGGTACCGAAATCGTCAATAGAAAGACCAAATCGTCTCATGTGCAAGCGGGCGCATACATCAAGAACGGCTGAAAAATTCTGAATCAAAGAGCTTTCCGTTACTTCCAGTATCAACGACTGCGGTGGCAAGCCGCTGGCCTCGGTGGCAATGAAATCAGCGAAATCCACATCGGCAAAATCATCCATTGATATATTGACTGCGACCTTCAAGGAAAGTCCTTCCTCCTGC
>JBIIMQ010000144.1:0-4225 GCA_044337935.1 Candidatus Nitrotoga sp. | reverse complement strand
GGCCCCGCCCCCCCCCCCCCCACCCCCCGGCCCCCCTTAGCGTTAAACTGCGAGTATCTTTGATGTTCCATTATAAATCTGCTATGCGTACCTTGGTTTTTTTGTTTATAGGGTCGCTTTGGCCATCTAATTTATGTTGAAAGTTAGTTTGCGCTTTTTTTGGCGTTGTTGTCATCGATTGACACGATTTGCACTGTTTTGCGCCGTGCTGGTGTCGGTCGTTGCCGGAGGATCGTTGCTGGCATTACGCTACTGGATATTGCCGGATATCGAGCGATATCACGATTACATCAGCGCTGTAGCCAGTCAGGTGGTTGGTCAACCGGTGACGATAGGCAAGATTGAGGCAGATTGGCAAGGTATACGCCCGCATTTGTCGTTTTCCAATGTGCTTATTCTGGATGAGCAGGGGAAAACTTTGCTCGCGTTGCGGCAAGTGGACAATGTGGTGTCATGGTGGTCTGCCTTGGCGGGCCAGGTGCGTCTGTACAGTCTGGAAATTGATCAGCCGGATTTATTGGTTAGACGGGACGCACAGGGGGTGTTGCATGTCGCCGGCATGGCGGTGTCGAGTAGTATTCCCGGCCAGCCTGCGGATCACGGGTTGGCGGATTGGTTGCTGCAGCAGAAGCATATTGTGGTTCGAGATGCGCGTATCACTTGGCAGGACGAGAAACGTGCCGCGCCCCCGCTAATATTGAATCAAGTGAACATGCTCATTGAAAACAGCGGGCGCCATCACAATTTCGCGCTGCTGGCGCAACCGCCGGCAGAGTTGTCCGCGCAATTGGATCTGCGCGGTGATTTTTCGGGTGTTACTTTTGATAATTTCAATGCGTGGCGCGGAGAGTTGTATACCGAGCTTGATTATGTCGATGTTGCTGCGTGGAATGTTTGGGTGCCATTACCTGTCGCGCCTAAACGCGGTAGAGGTGCGTTACGCGGCTGGATGGGGGTCGAGAAGGGAAAGATCAATCAAATAACGGCCGATTTGTCGCTGGCGGATGTACAAACACAATTGGCCGATGATTTGCCGCTGCTCGATATAACCAAGCTGCAAGGGCGTGTTGAATGGCAGGGCGTGGATCGCGGCTTTGAAATTTCCACGCGAAAATTGTCGATGCAGACGAGCAATAATTTGGTGTTGCAGCCTACCGATTTATATCTACGTTTGACGGATGCCACGGATAAGCAGCCAGCCGGGGGCACGGTGCGTCTCAATACACTGGATATTGACGGTTTCACCGGCTTGTCGCATTTTTTGCCATTGTCATCCGGCATGAAGCAGCAGTTGGCAAAATTCGCGCCCCAGGGACGGATATCCGATGCGCATGCGAAATGGCGGGGGGATTTTGATTCGTTGGTGGATTATGAAGTTAAGGCGCGTTTCGACGGGCTGTCCATACAGCGTGCGGGTAATATTCCGGGCTTTACCCGATTGAGCGGGCAGATCGACGGTAATGATGCCAACGGGACGCTGTCGATTAATACACGCAATTCCGTGGTGGATGCGCCACTGATTATGCCCGAGCCTTTGACGTTTGATTCACTCACCGCGCAGATCAATTGGAAAAAACATGATCAGGGAATGGAAGTGACATTCAACAAGGTTGACGTGGTGAATGCCGACCTTGCCGGGAATCTTTTTGGTAGTTATCAATCGTTACCCCAAAGCCCGGGTCTGATTGATTTGACTGTCCATTTGACGCGTGCTGCGGTGCGCCAAACAGCCCGCTATATTCCGCTGGTTGCCTTGAATAGTGAAGCTCACAGTTGGATACGGAACGCGCTGGTTGACGGGCATGCGGATGATTTTAATCTGCGTTTGAAAGGTAATCTGAACGATTTTCCGTTTGATGGAGACCGTAACGGTTTGTTTCAGATCCGGGCGCGTGCAACCGGGGTGGCAGTGGAATACGCGAAAGGATGGCCCCGCGTGGAAAATGCAGCCGCGAAATTGGCGATTCAGGGCAAACGTCTTGAGGTGACTGCGCCGACCGCCACGACGGTGGGCGGATCTTTGCAGAATATCAGTGTGGTTCTGCCGGATATAAAAAGCCCCGCCTTGCTGTTGCAGGTACGCGGTGAAGCGGTGGGTGCAACAAAGTATGGCCTGGATTTTATCCAAAAAAGTCCGGTACGCGGGTATATCGCAGGACTGACGGATAACATGGCCTCAAGTGGTAACGGCAATTTGAGCCTGCAGGTAGACCTCCCGTTGCGCGGTAATAAAGTGGTATCAGTTTCAGGCCGCTATCATTTTCTCGACAATGAGGTGAGTTTGGGCACAGGTGTGCCAACGCTGCATAAAGTGAACGGTGACTTGCTGTTCAGTGAATCTTTGGTGCAGATGAAAAATGCGACTATGCAGGTTTTTGGCGGGCCGGCCACGTTGACAGTGCAAAGCAGTAAGGGGGGCGTGGTCAATGCCAGGATGGTGGGTCATGCAAATATGGATGTTATACGGGAGGCCACACCGCATCCATTGTTAAATTATCTGCGTGGCGGGAGCGATTGGGAATCGGAAATTACGGTATCCAAGAAGCAGATTAATATGTTTCTTACTTCCAATTTGTCCGGCTTAGCAGCGGATTTCCCCGCGCCATTTGCCAAGCGGGCCGACGAGATTATTCCATTACGTTTTGAAATAAGTAGTATGGCCACGCAACAGGATTTGTTATCCGTGCAATATGGCAAGTTGTTTAATGCACAGTTTTTGCGCGGGGATGAAAAGGGGGAACGGGTCATCAAGCGCGGCATGGTGAATTTCGGCAATACAGGGAAACGGGTGGACAAGGATGGCATATGGTTGAGCGGCACCATACCTCAGTTGTCGTTGGAAGGTTGGGGAGCGTTGGTTAGTGCGTCGGACGGGCCGTCTCCGGTCAGTATTGCGGGTGCCGATTTGATGATTCAGAAAATCACCGGGTATGGTTATATGGCGAACGATATTCGTCTCAATGCACGTAATGTTAATGGCACGGTGGTTTCTTATGTGGCAGCAAAATCGATTAATGGTGAAGTGATTTGGCATCCGCAAGGTAAAGGTAAATTTTCCGCACGCTTGAAAAACTTGACGTTGGAATTGAACCGGGACGAAAGCGGTAAAAAGAATAATGTGGTGATCCAACCCAATGTTGTTAGAAAAAATGTTGCGGGCGTAACGCATCCCGCGCTCGATGTGGCAGTGGGCAATATTACGTTGAATGGCAAGAATCTGGGCAGACTGGAGTTGTTAGCGCAGCAACACGAACGGGACTGGTTATTGGAGCGCCTGATTATTGCCAACCCGGATGGAGAGCTAACTGCGGATGGGAAATGGCAGTTGGTTCCCGGTAATGAGCAGACTCAAGTCAATCTCAAGTTGGAAATTAATAATGCAGGAAAAATACTTGGGCGATCCGGTTACCCGAATACGGTGAAAGATGGCAGCGGTAAACTTGAAGGGACGTTTTCATGGTCCGGAGCACCTGCCGAATTTAGTTATGCCACGCTGGATGGCACACTAAAATTGGCCGCCGGTAATGGTCAGTTTCTGCAAATTGAACCGGGTGTCGGTAAATTACTTAGTATTTTAAGCTTGCAGGCATTGCCTCAACACATTACGTTGGATTTTACGGATGTGTTTAGCACGGGTTTTAAGTTTGATAGCATCACCGGAGTGGCTCAGGTCAAGAAAGGAATTTTGTCGACCGATGATTTTAAGGTTGAGGGAACGTCTGCAAAAGTAACCATGAAGGGGCAGGTGGATTTAAATAATGAAACGCAAAATTTACGCGTGCGTGTTTTACCAACGGTAGGGAATACAGCATCCCTGTTAAGTGCGTTTGCTGCCGGCCCGGTAGTGGGGATAGGGGTGTTTATCGCCAACAAAATATTACGCGAACCGCTCGATAAGTTAGTGTCGTTTGAATACAATATTACGGGTGCGTGGATCGACCCGAAAGTAGAAAAAGTGGGTGCAGGCAAACCCCCCGCATCGCCATAAACCATACCAAGGAAGAGCTGGAAGTATGCAAGACAATAATGCCACCCAACGAAGCGCCACGACATACGAACAATACGGGAAATTCAAGGTTGCTGCCGTGCAGATGGCTTCGGGGCCCAGTGTTCCGGGCAATCTGAGCGAGGCGCGCCGACTGATTGAAAAGGCGGTGGATCAGGGTGCACGTTTGGTTGTATTACCGGAATATTTTCCTATTATGGGGCTGAATGACCAGGATAA
>JBIIMQ010000041.1:0-13984 GCA_044337935.1 Candidatus Nitrotoga sp. | reverse complement strand
CACAGAAACCAGTCCGATTTCTTCGGCAGAAAGCTGGCCATAAAAATTATGTTCACCGCTTAATTCGGTAAACAGCGCATTCGCTTCCAATATGCTTCCCCATGATTTCAGCGCCCGTGCCTTCCAATATCGCCACCCCCCTTCACGCTGTTGTTGCGCTGTCATGGCATTAATACTCGCCCAAACCTCATGCCAGTTCTGCGTCAGTAATGCCACACGAGCACGCCATGCCAATTGCAGTTCGGTTAACGGGGCGTCGCCTGCCGCCTTGTACCATTCCAGCGCACGCGCATCCCGCTTGCGTGCCGCTTCATAGCCAAGCCAACCGTAAAAATAATTTCGCTCATTCGCAGTAAAATACGCCGCGATTTTTTCCCATTGCGAATAGGCTAATTGCGGCGAATGTTTGGCCAGCCGCAACAAAGCAAACATCGCCACAGTGCGCTGCGCTTCAGAGGCATTATCCAATTTAACATTGGCAAAATAACGCATCTGATCAGAGGCAGCACTATCCAATTCGGACGAAGAAAGGGCACGCGTGGCGGGCAACTTTTCCGAAAGCTGTTTAACCAATGTCAGATTACCCGCCTCCAATGCCAGGCGCAAACGCAGCCATATATCCGCCACCTTGATGATACCGCCGGCAATTGCCGCATCAAACAATGGCGAACAACTTTCCGGCAATTCCGTGCTACCGGTTAGCCACAGACTGCGTGCCTCATGCAGCACCTGCTCTTCCTGCTGTCGTTGCCGTGATCGCAAAGCATAACAGGCCAGCTCAACATCCCCGCCCACCAGACGCGAATATTGCGCCGCAAACTCTTCCCATTGCTCCCTTTTCCCAAGCAATTTCAGCCATTCCGCACGCAATCGATTAATGACCGGGGTATCTTCAGGGCGCGCCAGAAATTCCTGAATCTCGGCGGAACTTGCCGTCTCCAGCCGCATACGCAACTGGTAATACGCCAGATAGGGTTCCAACGGGGAATTCTTTAATCGCGCAGCCATCCGGTCAAGTTTTACTATATCCCCCATCCGGAAGGCATCGCGCGCAACAAGAAAATCTGCATCCTGATTTGCGACCGCAAAAAAAGGGAGCAAGCACAATACAAACACCAACAACCGGGGAAAACACATGGATGATGCCCTAATAAAATTCCACTTAGCCGTCGCATTCCCGGCCGATTTGAAACTTTGCATAGCAGGCGATTTCCTATTTACATTGCAGTGAGGCACTCCTCCCGATTACCGGTAAGCCGTGCCCAAAATTGAACATCACGCGAATTGCTATCCGCATTGACACCAAATCAACGCGTCCTTGCAACCCAATGCAGGATGGATATTTTAACAGATAAGCCAGTCATTTCCGACTGGTTACATATACAAATAACCGGGACTTTACCTTTTCCCAAAAGGCTTGCACATAATAATTTACCCCCGATGTGCTCTATAGGCGTGGAGAGAGGAAACAAAAACCTGTAAAATCCTGAAATCCAAAAAATTCATTAATCACTGCAAGGGAACGACATGAGCAAAAATCTAATCCAATTCATTATCGAAGAACAACGGCAATTACCGGGGGCATCCGGTGATTTCACTGGATTGCTCAGTGACATCGTGACAGCCTGCAAACAAATTGCCCATAGCGTAAACAAAGGGGCATTGGCGGGAGTATTGGGAAGTGCGGGCAGCGAAAATATTCAAGGCGAAACGCAGAAAAAACTGGATGTCATCACCAATGATATTTTTATCGAAGCTAACCAATGGAACGGCCATCTTGCCGCCATGGCATCCGAGGAAATGGACGACATTTACCCGATCCCCGCGCAATACCCAAAAGGTAAATATTTGCTGACGTTTGATCCGCTGGATGGCTCATCCAACATTGATGTCAATATTTCCGTTGGTACGATTTTCTCAATTCTGCGTTGCCCGGAAGGCGTGACAAACCCAACTGCAGCGGACTTCCTACAGCCGGGCACCAAACAAATCTGCGCCGGTTATGCGCTCTACGGCCCCGCCACAATGTTAGTGCTTACCACCGGACACGGCGTAAACGGCTTCACCCTGAACAATGATATTGGAGAGTTCATGCTGACTCATCCCAACATGACTATTCCGGTCGATACCCAGGAATTCGCCATCAACATGTCCAACCAGCGCTTCTGGGAAGCGCCGGTACAACGTTATGTGGATGAATGCGTAAAGGGCAAGACGCCTGGGGGGCGTGAAAAAAACTTCAATATGCGTTGGGTAGCCTCGATGGTTGCGGAAGTACATCGCATTCTGACTCGCGGCGGCATTTTTATGTACCCATTCGACAACAAAGAAGTGGGCAAGGCAGGAAAATTACGCTTGCTTTATGAAGCCAATCCCATGTCTTTCATTGTAGAACAGGCAGGCGGAGCATGCTCCACAGGTCGCGGACGTATTCTGGAGCTCCAGCCAACAGGCTTGCACCAACGGGTTCCGGTAATTCTTGGGTCGAAAAATGAAGTGGAGCGTGTCGCCGGTTATCACAAGGAAGCGTGACACAGCCGGATGAATTTATTTCCGGCCCGCAATCAAAGCCAGGCAGATAGGACAGTCTGCCTGGCTTTTCAAAAACATTCATGAATCTGGCGTATTCATAATCCTGACAGTGCCACCGAATCAGGAATTCGCCACTCAACCACGAATAAAATACAAAACAATCATCCCGAATAAAATTAACGCAATCAAGGCGACCAATTGGTTGGTCTTTTTCTTTTGGACGGCTAATTCGTGCAGTACACCTGCAATTTGTAATCCGGGTTTCTCATTCAGGGTCTGATGCAAAAGGCGCGGTAGCTGCGGTAACAAAGTGGCATAGTGCGGTGCCTCAATTTTTAACGCCTTAACAAAGCCACGCCAGCCTATTTGCTCGCTCATCCAACGTTCAAGCCAAGGTTTGGCGGTCTTCCACAAATCCAACTCGGGATCAAGTTGCAGACCCAATCCCTCTATATTCAGCAAAGTTTTTTGCAACAATACAAGCTGCGGCTGAACCTCAATGCCAAATTGGCGCGAAGTCTGAAACAACCGCAGCAAAACCCGACCAAAAGAAACTTCACGCAAAGGACGATCAAAAATCGGTTCGCACACGGCCCGAATAGCCGCCTCCAGCTCGTCCACGCGGGTATTCGCAGGTGCCCAACCGGATTCTATATGTACCTCTGCCACACGTTTATAGTCGCGCTGAAAAAAAGCAATAAAATTCTGTGCGAGATAATGTTTATCGGAATCCGTGAGCGTCCCCATGATGCCGAAATCCAGCGCGATATAACGGCCATCCATCGCCACCTGAACATTACCGGGATGCATGTCTGCATGAAAAAAACCGTCACGGAAAACTTGGGTGTAGAAAATTTCCACCCCATTGGCTGCCAGCACGGGTAAGTTAATGCCGGCCTCACGTAGCGCCCCCACACGATTAACCGGAAGGCCATACATGCGCTCCATCACCATGACTTCATCCGTGCACCAATCCCAATAAATTTCCGGAACCAGCAACAATTTAGAATTGGCAAAGTTGCGCTTCAATTGGCTGGCACTGGATGCCTCCCGCATCAGATCAAGCTCGTTGCGCAAATGCTTCTCGAATTCCTCCACCACGGCGCGCGGCTTAAGCCGCCTGCCGTCTTCCCACCAGCATTCAATCAAGCTAGCGCAGATATCAAGCAACGCAATGTCATGCGCGATAATACGTGCGATACCCGGACGCAGAATTTTTACTGCAACTTCGCGTCCATTCGGCAACACGGCAAAATGAACTTGGGCCACCGAGGCGCTGGCAGTGGGCGTTTCCTCGAAACTGTAGAACACTTCATTAAGTTTTTTATGGTAGGCGGTCTCCAGCAACATCACTGCTTGCGCGGAAGGGAAAGGGGGCACCTGATCTTGCAATTTGGCCAGCTCGTCAGCAATATCGACCGGAATCAGGTCACGGCGGGTAGACAGCATTTGCCCGAACTTCACAAAAATCGGGCCCAGACTTTCCAGTGCGTAGCGCAACCTCTCTGCACGCGGCGTGGACGTATCACGCGCAAACAGCAACAGGTTGATCGGCACGCGCAACCAGCGCGTGCGTGAATGCACCAGAATAAACTCGTCCAAACCGAACCGGAGTACGACGAAAATTATTTTTAAAAGACGTAGCAGGCGCATGAAAATTTCATAACAATTTTATTATTCTGCAATCCGAGCGAAGTTCCCGATCATATGTTTGAGATTATATTCGCAATCGAACTATATTCTTCCCGCCCGGAAACTGCTTTGATACGCCACCTGAATTTCCGTAAATCCGCTTTACGAGTTTCAGCAACTAAACGGCTTATGACATCCTGTAAAGACCGGAAGAAACTTTCAGGGATTAGACAACCGATTGACCCGTTGCTCCAATCGCGCCACATCATCGCGCAACTTATCCACCTTTTGCACAAAATCCGTAATATGAGCGGATTTAGCCAGCAACGGAGATTCTTCCGTCCAATATTCTGCCAATGCCTGCGACAGGTTGAGCGCGGCATCCTGTATATATTGTTGCCCAACCTTGGCAGATTGCACGATGCGTTCGGCAGCGATATCACCGGTCACCCGGCTTAAATCTTCCGCCACATCCCAGTGCAGATGGCGACTGAGATAAAAAATTTCGGCAAGTAACGCGGTATCGCCGCTACTTTCAATTTGTGAAAAAGCCGCTTCATCATGCACTGCCAGACGCGGCAATAATAACAGAGGAATGGTACAGCTTGCATCGGCCTCCGTATCGGTAGCGGTGGCACAAAGCGTTCCATCATCTTGAATGGTGTAGGAAAAAGTAAACGGCGCGACAACAAAGCGCGCCGTTTTACCTGCATGAAGCACCAACCGCTGCGACGCCCAACCACTTTGAGCAAGCAAATGATTCAGAACTGAAACGGTCGGCTGAAACAGCATATTTATGCGACTTGCTGAATCCCGGATAGCAACCAGACCGCCTTTTCATCACGCAGATTCTTCTGCACATGCCAAATTTCATCAAAGCTTTCCGACGTGCCATTATTTTCGCTCAATTGCCCACTCATACGCACACTGGCAATAGCGTAATCACCTTCATTTACCACCTCGACAATCTGCGTGTTGATTGCCAACACATCTGTTTTTTGCGGTGCATTACCGCGCTCCTGCAATTGCATGGAAATTTCTGCAAACATTTCCGGCGTAGTATATTCGCGGATATCATCGAGATCTTTACGATCGTTTGCAGCCTGCAAACGGATAAACGAGGTTTTTGCGCTTCGCAGAAAAGCTTCTACCGGAAAATCTGCCGGAATGTTGCTGCTGCTATTGGTTAAGGGTGCGCCAGTAGTCGCAGCACTACCGCCTGAGAACGGCTGCTGTACCGCTTCCGGCTGGTAGGCAGACGCGCCGCCCGCATACTGCATGGCAGGTTGCTGTCCCTGAGATTTACGAAACCGTGAAACCAGAAACATCACCACACCTGCGGCCAAAAGTGCCATCAAAATGCCACCCATTGCGCCGCCCATCCCACCAGCAAACAATGCGCCCAAGCCTGCCCCTATCGCCAAACCGGCCAGCGGCCCCAGCCATTTATTACCTGTTGCTGCCGGCGCTGCCGGAGCAGCAGCGGGAGCCTTGGATACTTGCTGCTGACTCATGGTTCGTTGCTGGCCAATGTTGCCACCCCCACCCATACGCTTAGCCTCGGCAGTAACACTCAGCATGGAAAAACTAGCCAGAGCAAGAGTCAACAATAATAAAAAACGTTTCATGGGGCACCTCACTTAATAGTTAACAACAAAAAATCGAACAAAGTATAACACTACACTCCCGGCGTCCTGCATCCCGGGTTCACTGCAAAATATAAAGAATTCCGATCAAGCAACTTGATTGCATCCCGAGCCATATATGGGGTATTAAATCCGAACTTCAACCCCCCAAACTTGCCCGGCACGACAGGCAGAACATTAATAATATCGGGAGGTTAAGGACAGAAAACCTGCGAACGTCCGGTTAAATTTTATAACCCCGGTGTACCGCCACAATTCCGGCATTGAGATTGAAATATTCAACACGTGAAAGTCCGGCTTCTTCCATCATGCGCTTAAGCTCCTCCTGTGAAGGATGCATACAAATAGACTCTGCTAAATAGCGGTAACTATCAGCATCCTTGGCGATCAAGTCACCCAACTTGGGCAGCAACTTGAATGAATATGCATCGTATAGCGGCTCCAGTGGTTTCCACACCTTGGAAAATTCCAGCACTAGCAAACGGCCACCCGGTTTAAGCACACGCTGCATTTCACGCAACGCAATATCCTTGTGCGTCACATTGCGCAGGCCAAAAGCAATACTGACGCAATTGAAATAATTGGACGGGAACGGTAAATTCTCCGCATCACACTGCGCCACAGGCATGTTTAACCCATCATCAATCAGTCGATCACGACCAACACGCAACATCGCATTATTAATATCGGTGAGCCAAACCTGACCGCTGTCACCGACACACCTGGCAAACTGACGGGAAAGATCCCCCGATCCGCCCGCCACATCCAGCACCCGCTCTCCCGCCCGTACTCCGCTAATTTGAATGGCAAAACGCTTCCATAGCCGGTGCAAACCAACCGACATGAGGTCATTCATCACATCATATTTACCGGCGACGGAAGTAAACACCTTGGCTACATGTTTGCTTTTTTCTGTTTCCGGAACAGTCGTGAAACCGAAATGGGTTGTTTTGTTCATTTTATTTCCCCAGTTTTATCGGACGATTCTGCGGGACGATGTGGCGCACGGCTCTCCCCCGCCTCTTCCAATTTACGTAAATATTCGTGCCATAACGCGTCCTGATATTTCCCTAGCTCACTCAAATAATCCCAGGAATAAAGACCGGTATTGTGGCCATCATCGAAAGTCAGTTTAATGGCATAACTCCCCACCGGCTGCACATCAACCACACTTACATCCTGCTTGCCGACCTGTAGCATCTCTTGGCTTGGGCCATGCCCGCGCACTGCGGCAGAAGGCGAATGCACGCGCAAAAATTCATAAGGCAAGCGATAACTGGAACCGTCACTAAAAGCTATTTCAAGCAACTTTGATTGTTGATGCAAGGTGATTTCGGTGGGATGCATGGTTATAAAAAAGGGCGTACCTATTTTGTTTACAGCAGAATCAGCAGATCATCCAAAGCGGCAATGGCAATAATATATTCACCCCATGCCGCCCCGGTTTTTATTACACAATATATTTTCCGAAAATTTTCGTTCTATCTAAAATCTCGGAACGTGGCGAACTCGACGGCAACCCTCAGTCAAGGTAATCAAACACTTTTACCACCCGTTCGACGCTACGCGAACCACTGGCAATGTCGGCAGCAGCATCGGCTTCCTTGTGGTATACCAAACCCATCAAAAATACTGTGCTGTTTTCGGTAACCACTTTTATATGGTCAGCCTGAAATCCCCGGCCATTATTGACGAAGCGCAGCTTAACATTGCTGGTAATCAGGGCATCGTTGCTGCGCCAGGATAAATCTGCAATGGAAGCCACCTGCAGTTCGTTGTTAACCGCTTTTACATTCATCAGAGTCGAAACCATTTTTTCGATATCAGACTTAACGATTTCATTGGGCACCTGACCGGTAATAAGGACACGGCGATTAAAACTGGTGATATTCACATGCACCGTTTCCTGATATTGGGCATTTATATGTTTAAGCGCTTTGTTCTCAATATTCTGATCTTCCAGAATAATACCGGCAGTTCGGCGGTCCGACGATAATAATGCACCCGCGCCAACCCCTGCGGCAACGATCGGAAAGCATCCCTGCATCACACCCAGCACGGCTGCCAATATCAGATAATTTAAGTAACGCATGATTCCCCTCTCACTAAACATATCGTCAAAGTCATGACGAATTCTACTGATTGTCCGCAACACCCAAAATCCACTGCGATAAGTGCGAATGTTACCCGAAATCAGGCGGTAAAAGCATTCCTGATCCATTCCAATCGAGCGCTATCCAACGTATCAAATAGCAGTGCATCAAAACGGCACGGCGGAACACGGCTCAATGTGGCAAGGTAATGCTGGGCGGCATGGATCAATCGGCCTTGCTTGGCCGCATCAATACTGGCCGCTGCACCACCAAAACTGCCACGACTACGCAAACGCACCTCGGCAAATACCAGCGTGTCACCGTCTTGCAGAATCAGATCAATCTCGCCATAACGGCAGCTATAGTTTCGTTGCAACAACTTAAGTCCGTGGCGCTGCAAAAATTGTGCCGCCAACTGTTCAGCCTGGGCACCACGTGTATTCATATTCGCAACGACACCATTTTCTGCATCAAACACATGATATCGACAGCAAGCACACCAAAACGTTCCATTCCAAACTTAAATGGCAAACTGGCATGACCATAATCACCCCGGTAAAATTTCAAAAATTGAATGGCTTAAGCTGATGCACTCTGGGGAAGGTGGCACAGCCTCCCGCGCTCACGTATAGTATGGCGGCTAACGGGTAACAACATAAGGAAGTGCAGTGCATAGCGGGCAAAAACAAAAATTGGAATGCGCATTATATGTGGTTGCCACCCCGATTGGGAATTTGCGGGATATTAGTTTGCGTGCGTTGGACGTGCTGATATCCGCAGACACGATTGCCGCCGAAGATACGCGCAACACGGCCAGTCTGCTAACACATTATTCCATTGCGGCAAACAGATTGGTAGCACTGCACCAGCACAACGAACGGACGGCGACGGAAAAAATAATCTCACTGCTGGCCCGTGGACAGTCGGTTGCATTGGTATCCGATGCGGGCACCCCGGCGATCAGCGACCCCGGCGCGATATTGGTGGCAGAAGTACGCGCTGCCGGCTACCGCGTCATCCCCATCCCCGGAGCAAACGCCGCACTGGCGGCTCTGTCCGCTGCCGGACTAGCCATCCCGTACTTCCTGTTTTACGGTTTTTTACCCAACAAATCAGCCGCACGTTGCCGCGCATTGCAAGAACTGATCACCTTACCCTACACCCTGATATTTTATGAAGCCCCCCATCGCATACTGGAATGCGTGACTGACCTGCAAAACGTTTTTGGCGGTGCCCGGCAAATTATTTTTGCACGCGAAATCACCAAACTTTTCGAAAGCATTCATCAATGCCCCCTCGCCGAAGCGCTGGATTGGCTGAATGGCGATACCAACCGTCAACGGGGTGAATTCGTCTTGCTGGTTTCCGGCGCGGCTGCACAACAAGAAGGATTGGATGTGGATACCGAACATGTTTTAACAACGCTATTGCATGAATTACCGCTCAAACAAGCAGTGCAACTCGCTGTGCGTATTACCGGGGCGGGACGCAACGAACTGTACCAACGCGCGCTTACGCTCAAATTTTCCACATAATCCGGGATCCATCCCATTTTCATATTCGGATAAAATATCTGCCATGGAACTATCACTAACCCGCCCCGACGACTGGCATCTGCACTTGCGCGATGAGTCGTTAATGCACTCCGTGCTACCCGACACCGCTCGCCAATTCGCCCGCGCGATTATCATGCCCAACCTCCGCCCACCGGTTACCACCACCGGGCAGGCACAGGCCTACCGTGCGCGCATTCTCGCCGCGTTACCTGCAGGTTCGCATTTCGAACCGTTGATGACTTTGTATCTAACCGACAACACGACCGCACAGGAAATCCGTACGGCAAAGCAAAGCGGCATTGTGCATGCCGTTAAATATTATCCTGCGGGCGCCACCACCAACTCCGATTCGGGTGTCACCGACCTGCGCAAAGCCTATCCCGCCCTGGAAGAAATGCAGCGATGTGGGATGCCGCTATTATTGCATGGTGAAGTAACGGACACCGCTGTGGACATATTTGACCGCGAAGCGGTTTTCATCACCCGGGTGCTGCAACCACTGCTACACGACCTGCCCGATTTACGCGTAGTGTTTGAACATATCAGCACGATTGATGCCATCCAGTTTGTGCAAAGCGCGCCGGACAATATCGCTGCCACCATCACCGCACACCACCTGCTGTACAGCCGCAATGCCATGCTCGTCGGCGGCATCCGTCCGCACTATTACTGCCTGCCGATATTAAAGCGCGAAACACACCGGGAAGCATTGCTTGCGGCAGCCACCGGCGGCAGCAAAAAATTCTTTCTCGGCACCGACAGCGCTCCGCATGCGCAACATACCAAGGAAGCCGCCTGCGGTTGCGCCGGTATTTATACGGCCCATACCGCTATCGAACTTTATGCGGAAGCTTTTGAATTAGCCGGGGCATTGGACAAACTGGAAGGGTTTGCCAGTTTTTATGGTGCTGATTTTTACCGTCTACCGCGTAACACTCAAAGCATCACTTTACGCCGACAGGAATGGCAAGTGCCTGCCACCGTAGGATTTGGCGAGCATCAACTAGTGCCGTTGCGGGCAAATGAAATGGTGAAATGGAAACTGGCGGAGTAAGGATATGGCGACAACAACTTGGTACGGATTCAATCAACCCGGTTAAAAATCAAACCGTCGCTCTTTCATTAAAAAATCCGCTTTTGATCAGCTCACCCGTTAATGCCCTGTAATCTGCCGCACCGGGACTGCTCGGAGCATATGCAAAAACATCCTTCCCATGCATGGGACTCGTGGCAAGCGAAACATTTTCACTAATGCGTGTACTGCATACCATCGAACCGTAACGATCCATGAGCTTGTCATAAATATCATATGAAAGCTTGCGACGAGAATCGAAACGGGTTACCACAATACGGCGCTCAAATGAACGCTTCAGTTTGACCTCAAGCACATTAAGTGCGGCATCCAGAAGATGCACCCCTTGCAACGAAAGATAGTCCGCCGCAACCGGAATCAACACCCGATCCGAAGCAAGCAACGCGTTAAGCGTAAGCACGCCCAGCATGGGGCAACAATCAATCAGAATTGGCGCACCGGTCAGCGCCAGATCTTCAGCCAAGCCTTTCTTCAGCATCGTTGCCGCTTTGGGATCACTGCCATAAAGCGCATCGATTTTAGACAACTCAAGCGAGGAAGAAATGATCTGCCAGCCGGCCGGCGTATCGCGCAAAAGCTTGGCCAGCGGCGTACCCGATCTGAAAAAAGCAGCCATACCGGCATTGGATAAAGTCGCATCCTTCAGCCCGCAGGCCAAACTTAAATGCCCCTGGGGATCGATATCCAGCGCGATGGGATGCCGCCGCCCCAATGCCAACGCAGCGACAAGATTAAGACAAGTAGTGGTTTTACCCACCCCGCCCTTCTGATTGAATACAGCGATAACCGCCATTCTGGAATAACCCCATGGTAATGGGCGGATGCAACAAGCATTTCTTCCCGCCCTATCACTCTACAGTGACTGATTTGGCCAGATTGCGAGGCTTATCAACATCAGTTCCCTTTTGCAATGCCACATAATATGCCAGCAATTGCAACGCGACAGTATGAAGAATAGGGCTTAAATATCCCGCATGCTCGGGCATTTGCATTAAATGCACGCCCTCGCCCGAATGAAAACGCGTACCCGCATCAGCGAATACATACAGCTCTCCGCCACGCGCACGCACCTCTTGCAGATTGGATTTGAGTTTTTCCAGTAATGCATCGTTAGTGGCAACAGCAATAACCGGCATCTCTTTGTCCACCAAAGCCAGTGGACCGTGCTTTAACTCCCCAGCGGGATAGGCTTCAGCGTGAATGTAGGATATTTCCTTAAGCTTGAGCGCCCCTTCCAACGCGATGGGGTAGTGCAGCCCACGCCCTAGGAACAATGCATGGCGTTTGTCGGCAAAACGCTCGGCCATCAGCGCGATGTCGGGTTCGAGCTTTAATACCAATTGAACCGCGCTAGGCAAATGGCGCAACGCTTGCAAGTGGCGCTGTTCTTCATCCGCACTCAACCTGCCGCGCCGCTTGGCAAGAACCAGCGTAAGCAGGAACAAAGCCGCCAATTGCGTCGTAAATGCCTTGGTTGAAGCGACACCGATCTCCGGGCCCGCCCGCGTCAGGAAATGCAGCTTGGAAAGCCTGATCAGCGCGCTTTCCGGCACATTGCAAATGGAAAGAGTCTGCTGATGACCCAATGCCTTGGCGTGGTTAAGCGCAGCCAGCGTATCGGCGGTTTCACCCGATTGCGAAATGGTAACAACCAGCGCAGCGGGATTGGGCACGCTCGTGCGGTAACGATATTCACTGGCGATTTCCACAACACAGGGGATACCGGCGATTTCTTCAAGCCAATAACGCGCCACCAGCCCCGCGTGATGGCTGGTGCCACACGCGAGAATCAGAATACTTTCAACTTGTTCAAACGCAGCGGCAGCCTCGGCGCCAAAAATGCCGGGAACCAGCGAGTAACTGTTGCACACGCCTTCCAGCGTGTCCGCAAGCGCTTGCGGCTGCTCGTGAATTTCCTTCTGCATGTAATGGCGATATTCGCCCAGTTCCATGCTTGAATTAGTCAGTTTGCTGACATGTACCGGACGTTCCACTGCCTGACCATTGGCATCAAAAATCCGATAGCCGTGCAAGCCGACTTCGGCCACATCACCCTCTTCCAGATACACCACATTTTTTGTCACCGGCAACAGCGCGGACACATCGGATGCAATGAAATGCTCGTCAACCCCTACGCCCAATAACAACGGGCTCCCCTTGCGCGCACAAATGAGCTGGCCCGGGCTGTCTGCTGCCACCACGCCGATGGCATAAGCACCCACCAGCTCGGCCAGCGCCGCCTGCGTGGCGGCTAACAAACTATTGCCGCGCGTATAGTAACTATGAATAAGATGGGCAATAACTTCACTATCGGTGTCGGATGTGAAGACAAAGCCTTGCGCGGTCAGGCGCGTACGGATCTCTTCGTAGTTTTCGATAATGCCATTGTGTACCACCGCAATGAGATCACTGCTCAAATGCGGGTGCGCGTTACGTTCACTGGGTACGCCGTGAGTGGCCCAACGTGTATGCGCAATACCAATATGACCACTGGCAGCAGCACTTCGCGTGGTTAATTCCGCGACGCGCCCCGTGCTGCGAATACGTTGCAACTCGTTGTTCTCGATTACCACCAATCCGGCCGAGTCATATCCCCGATATTCCAGGCGTTGCAGCCCTTGCAAAAGAACAGGAATGACATTGCGCTGCGCTATTGCACCAATAATTCCACACATGATTAATCCCGAGATTTATTGCAGATGCCAATTGTAACAAGAATGGAACTGATGCCGTAGGTCGAGCAACCCACACCCGGCGTTATACAAAAACACTGCATCCATTGCTTCCGCGTTGTTTCCACCCGGCAAGCATTGAAATGCCGGAACTAATTCACTCAAGCTACCAAACTTATAAACCATATTATTCAGCGTGCTCTTTAACCGTTAACTTCTGCCCGGCAGCCCCGGCATAAAAAATCACCAACTTTACGGGGATCGAACCAGTATTTCGGCCATTGTGCAGCGTATTAATTACCTCCACCAAGGCTTCGCCCGCCTTTAACCGTTTTAATGCACCGTTTTTTAGTTGAATTTCCAGCTCACCCTCAAGCATCAGGCCAAATGATGAAACCGGATGTAAATGCCAGCCTGTTTCACCACCGGGCGCAATTTCTATAATCAAACCGGTAATTTCCGGTTTACCCTCGGGATAACTAATTGGTTTCCCGTCCCAACTGGTATCAGCCTTCAATACAGCCGCTACTTTCACATCAGAGGATGCCTCAAGCGCAAATGCGGTTGGCTGGCAAACCAAGGCCCACACAAACAGACAAAAATAAATAGCAATTTTCATGTAAACATCTCCTCGATATCCCGTTGGATCAAATCAGAACAACTGACCTTGCCCTTGTAATCCGTATCTCTTAACGAGGCCATTATGCGGCATCCTTCAACTGTGCCGCTAACCAGTTTTGCTCGAACCGCATCGGGCTGA
>JBIIMQ010000001.1:0-42597 GCA_044337935.1 Candidatus Nitrotoga sp. | reverse complement strand
GCGCCAATCCGCAAAATCCTCAGGGCGATTCAAAGATCCGGCGGTCATTGGCCGGCTGCACCGGCCGCGCATTATAGGGATAATGACTGGCAAAGATGTCAATCTGCTGCGACGAAACCTGAATCGAATTCTTCATCACTACCCACCGCACGTTCTCATTGCAGGGCGGCGTCGTCAACGAACCCCTGTAGGTGTAGTACCCGCGCTTCTCGGGCAATAGCTTCGTCAGGTCGATGATAGCGTTCGGCGGCGCGGAACTCATGCCAACCTTGAGCGGCATATAGTTCCACAAGGTCTGGATGACCGGGTGCTCCGAGCCTTTCTCTATCAGCACGGCAACCACGGCCAGGCTCTTGTCGAAGTCCTGATGCACGAAGTGGATTACCATGTCGTAGGCCTTGCCATTGATTCGATTCTCGGAAGGGTGGTGAAAGTGGAGCTGCACCAACGAATACTCTCGCCCCTGGACAACGATACTGTTGCCCTCACCCACGTCGACCTGCACGGTATGCCCGTTGTCGGTGATGCGATACTCGGTCGGGCGATAGTTAAAACGGATTGGCTCGAGATCGGCCTTGTTGCCGCCGCGAATGTCGATCGGTGACTGGCGTTTGCCCTCGCTGCAGATGGCACTATCGTGCAGATTGCCCCAGTTTTCAGGGGCACCATCGCCAGCATAGGCCCAATCCACATGGTAATGGTCCGGTCCGGTCGGCACTTCTTCGACCTTTTTCTTGGATACGGGCGCGGCCTGCGCCAGACTACCCATCAGGACGAGCGCAAATGCAAAAATAGACATGCGGGTTGCTGCAAGCATAGGAATCTCCTTCTTCTATACGTTTACGGTGTTGCGGCAGATTTCTCGCGCACTTTAGCCTTTTTTGCGGCTTAGTTGCATTCTCGCGGGGATTCCAGTAGTTTCGGGTGTTACCTACCGAACATCCCATTACAAATGAACGCCAACGAAAAATTCATCGCCGCCAGGCGCCATGTGGATGGCGACACGGTGCTCGAGCAGGCCGAGCAAGGTTTCCACACTTTATCCTGACCTTTACATTATAGAACATGCCAGATATTTTTCTACTCAAAGCCATCGCCAAGACAATTATTCTGCCCCCAACCGGGTTGCTCTTAATTATTCTCATTGGCCTGTTTCTACTACCTAAATTTCCGCGCACCGGCAGGGCGATCGCAATCATTGCGACGGTCTATCTGCTTGCGCTGTCCACTCCCTTCGCTTCGTATCAATTGATGCATTTTCTCGATGCATCGCCGCCGCTCGATCTTAAAGAAGCCAAGTACGCCCAAGCCATCGTGATCCTCGGTGGCGGAATTCGCCGCAATTCGCTGGAGTATGGCGGGGACACATTGGGGCGGCTGACCTTGGAACGCGTGCGCTACGGGGCACGAGTCGCAAAGAATACCGGGTTGCCGGTGCTCGTCGCCGGTGGATCAGTGTTGGGGGGCGAAACAGAAGCAAAGTTAATGCGGGAAGTGCTGGAGAACGAATACGGAATTAAAGTTCGTTGGAGCGAAGACAAATCAAAAAACACGCGCGAAAATGCGGAATTCTCTGCTGCGATGCTGGCAAAAGAGAATATTCGGCGAGTCGTGCTCGTCACGCACAGCTTTGATATGCCACGGGCAAAAGAGGAATTCACCAAATCGGGGTTGCCGATCATTGCGGCTCCTACCGGAATTTTAAATGGCGATCTCGAATGGCCGACGGATTATTTACCAGGAATCGGCGGATTGCAGGCGAGTTACTACATTTGCTATGAAATTTTAGCCAAGCTGGTCATGAAAATATCTTTCTTCCGATAAATCCGTTACAACTAATTGATGATCCTTGATTTTTGCTACTTACGTTGCAACATCAAAATGTTTCGACAACACTCCGCGTACCAAGTTGATGGCAGCTTATCCATAATCAACGATGCCCATTGCGATACAATCACTTGAAGTAGCAATCAACCAAGGAATTCCATTGCACCATGCCACGCATTTTTGACAACATCTCGCAAAAACTTCTAGACGCGTTGCATTCAACGCTTGCAATATTAATCAAATGATTGAACTCGACCCCACTCAAGCCGCAAACCTCATCACCAAGATGCTTGCTCTGCCTGAAAGCCGCACGCTGGATTTTAAGCGCGTCTCCGGCAAGATGGTGGGCAAGGCTCTGGAAACGGTGTGCGCCTTTGCCAATACCGATGGCGGCGCACTGGCACTAGGTGTGGAAGACCCGAAAAAATCCTCGGGTATAGCTCGCTTCTACGGTGTTCAGGAAAACCCCGAGGCGGTGGACGAACTGCAACGCAAGGTACGCACGGAGTTCCATCCGTCAATGGAAACCATCCGTTTTTTGCGAGTTCCCTGCACTTTGCGCGATGGTGCTACCGGGCATTTGCTACTGGTGCAGGTGCTAAAAAGCGACAAGGTACATTCGATTGTGAATGACGGCACATGGACACGACTGGAAGCAGGCAACCGCCAAATGACCGCCGCTGAAATCACTGAACTTTCCTATCGGCGCGGCGTAAGGAGCGCAGAAAGCGAACCGTTACCGATCGAGCTGGAACTGTTAGCGACTGATGCATGGGCACGCTTTGTGGCGGCACGCGGTTTGAAAAGCGGTGCGCAGGCCGAACAACTTTTTCGTATCGGATTGGCGGAAAAAGTGGGCGGCGAAATCTTGCCGCGTCGTGCGGCGGTACTTTTATTTGCCGAAGAACCGGGCAGCTTGCTGGCGGCGCATGGCACGCGTGCCGATATTCGTCTAATGGTGTATGACGGGAATGCAGTGAGAGCCGGACCAACACCCAATTTGCGCAAACAGCCCAAAACAATACGCGGCCCACTGATAGATCAGATCGACGAAGCCGTGCGGGCGGTGCAGGATGAATTGGCGCAGGGGATTACCCTTTCCAGCAGCGGTTTCAAAACACGGCACGTTTATCCTAATCGGGTGATGAAGGAAGCAATTGTGAATGCGGTGATTCATCGCGACTATCGTCTGAACCGCGATATTTTTATCCGTATTTTTGATAACCGGATCGAAGTGGAAAGTCCGGGCATATTTCCGGGTGCAATCACACTTGCCAACATTGCATCGGCTGGCTCAAAAGCGCGCAATCCTTTGATTGCCTCTGCATTACGGGAGTTTCCATTGCCGCCCAACATTGATGCGGGTGAGGGGGTGCGTATGATGTTCGCCGAAATGGCGGCGGCACACCTCTACCCGCCGCAGTACGCGCAGAATACCGCGACAGCCGTTGAAAGCGTGACCGTCACGCTACTGAATTCGGAACGTCCGAGCGTGTGGGATGAAGTCAGCAACTGGATTGACCGTAACGGTCAGATTGCCAATAGCGACTTGTGCCGGATTGCTCAAGTGGACACACTTAAGGCTTCTCGTATGCTTAAAACATGGTTGGAACAAGGCGTGCTCGTGGCCCTTGCCGACCGTGCCAAGCGCAACATGGCTTATGCCAAATCTACCTTGGCAGATAAGCCGGGGGATTTATTTTCAACACCAACTGATAATAAATTAGGGAATTAGAAAAAGTATTTAAAAATTAGTTACATGAATAAAATTTATTATCATCATCTAAAGATAATAAACTCTGCGTTCCAATAAAAACGATATAAATCATTGCATTGAGTAAAGTTTATTATCTTGCTTGAAAAGCGATTCGGAGCTAACGAGTGTTGGCAACACAAATTACGGAGCGGCGTGAAGCGGACGAAATGTAGCATTGCTGACTGACTTCTGACGCGATCAAAATCCATAGCGGAACCCTTTATCAGTCCTTCGCCATACCCCGCCCTTGCCACCACGAATACAGGACAGGAATCACGATTAACGATAACAACGGTGCCGTTAGCATGCCGCCTACCAACGGCGCGGCAATGCGTTTCATGACTTCTGCACCGGCGCCCTGACTGAACATTACCGGTAGCAGACCTACCACGATTACCGAGACAGTCATCATTTTCGGGCGAATACGCAGCAGCGCTCCTTGAATGATGGCCTGGTGCAAATCGTGACGGTTATTCAAGCGTCCGGCATTGCGTAACTCTTCAATGGCATTATCAAGATACAGCAGCATGACTACGCCAAATTCGGCGGCTACGCCCGCCAGCGCAATGAAGCCCACCGCTACTGCCACCGATAAGTTATATCCCAGCGCGTATACCAGCCAGAAGCCCCCAACTAGGGAGAATGGCAGGCATAGCAGTACCAGCAGCACTTTGCCGAAATGGCGGAAGTGCATGTATAGCAATAAAACCGCCAGTACCAGCGTCAGCGGGATGACCCATTGCATGCGTTCTTTGGCATGTTGCAAATTTACGTATTGCCCCGACCAGGCAATGGCGTAACCGGGCGGCAATGTCACCGATTTTTCCAATGCGCGCTTGGCTTCGTTCACATAACCGCCGAGGTCGCGCCCAGTAATGTCGATATATACGTAGGCGTTCAAGCGTGCATTTTCGCTTTTGATTTCCGACGCGCCATCACTGAAGTGCAAATGCGCCAGTTCGCCCAGCGGCACTTGCACCCCGGAAGGCATGGTGATTCGGCTGGCCGCAAGTGCCGGCAGAGAATCGCGCAGGGCACGCGGATAGCGCAGATTGATCTGAAAACGTTCGCGCCCGTCAATCACTGTGCCAATGTTTTCGCCACCGATTGCGCCCTGCACCAAACGCTGCACATCCGCGATAGTAATGCCATAACGTGCGGCTTGCGTCCGGTTAACGTCGATGTCCAGATAACGCCCGCCGGTGGCACGCTCGGCGAATACGGTGCGCGTGCCCGGCACGTTCTTGATCGCCGCCGCGATTTGCTGGGCAAGTTCGGTGATACCGGCCAGATCCGGGCCGGTAACTTTAATTCCCAGCGGCGTTTTAATGCCGGTGGAGAGCATGTCTATGCGGGTGCGAATCGGATAGCCCCAGGAATTGGTAAGCCCCGGCAACCGTACTTGGTCATCAAGTTTGTGCATTAATTGCTCCACCGTTTCTCCCGGCGGCCACTGGTCACGCGGCTTGAGAAGAATGGTAGTTTCCAGCATCGAAAACGGTGCCGGATCGGTCGCTGTCTCGGCGCGGCCGGCTTTGCCGAATACGCGCTCGACTTCGGGCAGGGCACGAATTAAACGATCTGTAATTTGCAAAATATTAGCTGCTTCGTCTACGGACAAGCCGGGCAAAGTTGTGGGCATATACAGCAGGTCGCCTTCATACAAGGGCGGCATGAATTCGCTGCCCAGTTTGGCCAGCGGCCACACCACGGTAGCCAATAGCAGTAACGTGGCTAATACAGTCATCTTGCGTTTGCTTAAAGCGGCCAATAGCACTGGCCGGTAGCAGGCTTGTAATACGCGGTTCAACGGATTGCGTTGTTCCGAACGAATCCGCCCACGAATGAAATAACCCATCAGCACAGGCGTGAGTGTTATCGCAAGGAATGCGCTGGCGGCCATTGCATAAGTTTTTGTGTAGGCGAGGGGAGCGAATAGTCTGCCTTCCTGCCCGTCCAGTGTTAACACCGGCAGGAAGGAGATAGTGATGACCAGCAGCGAGAAGAACAGGGCTGGGCCTACTTCCAGCGAACTTGCTTTCACCACCTGCCAGTAATCGGGGTTGGCTCCGGCACGCTCCAGATGCTTATGCATGTTTTCAATCATCACAATGGCAGCGTCAACCATCGCACCAATCGCGATTGCAATGCCGCCCAGCGACATGATGTTGGCGCTGACGCCCTGTTGTTGCATGATGACAAATGCGGCCAGAATACCGATAGGCAACGTTACAACTGCCACCAGCGATGAGCGCAGGTGAAACAGGAACAGCAGACAAACCAGTGCGACTGCCAGTGACTCCTCGAGCAACTTCTCGCGCAAGGTACTGATGGCACGTTTAATCAGGCCAGAGCGGTCATAGGTAACCACCAATTCCACCCCTTGGGGCAATCCCGCCTTCAGTTCCTGCAAGCGTGTCTTGACCCGCTCTATCGTTTCCAATGCGTTATTGCCATACCGCATCACAACGACCCCGCCTACAACTTCGCCCTCTCCATCAAGATCAACAACGCCACGGCGCGCCTCCGGCCCGGTGTGGATATGAGCCACGTCCTGCAATCGGATGAAAACACCTTGCGCGTCTGTACCGAGCGGAATTTGCCGGAAATCATCCAGCGTTTTGAGATAACCACGCGCCCGAATCATGTATTCGGCGCGTCCCATTTCCACAACTGAGCCGCCACCGGACAGGTTACTGTCGCGCACCGATTGCGCCACACTATCCAAGGTCAGTTTATATGCGGCCAATCGAGTTGGATTTACTTCGATCTGGTATTGCCGCACCATGCCACCAATACTCGCCACTTCGGCGACACCGGGCAGGCTTTGCAATTCATATTTCAGAAAAAAATCCTGTAGCGCGCGCAATTGGTCAGGATCATGGCGATGCTGGCGGTCGGTTAACGCGTATTCAAATATCCAACCCACACCGGACGCATCCGGCCCAAGTGCCGGCGTTACGCCTGCCGGTAGCTTTCCCGCCATCTGGCTCAGGTATTCAAGCACTCGCGTGCGTGCCCAATAAGGATCGGTTCCGTCTTTGAAAATAATGTAGATGAACGATTCGCCGAACATGGAAAAGCCGCGAACCGCAGTAGAACCGGGTACCGACAGTAGCGCCGAGGTAAGCGGATACGTTACCTGGTCTTCCACCGCTTGAGGCGATTGGCCGGGGTAAGTAGTTTTGATGATGACCTGGACATCCGAAAGATCGGGGATTGCATCCAGCGCGGTATGACGCAAGGAGTAGACGCCCCAAGCGCTGATCAACGCTGCTAGCAGCAAAACCAGCAGATGATTACGTAACGACCAGGATATAACACGGGCAATCATTGGTGCTTATGGGAATCCTGCATACGTTGCGCGGCACCTTGCAGCGATGATGCGGCGTCCAGCAGGAACTGGCCGTTTACGGCTACCTCTGCGCCTTCCAGCAGGCCATCTACAACCTCGATCCAGTCCCCGCTTTCGATCCCTGTCTCGATATTAACAGGGAGAAAATGCCCCTCACCTCTGGACAGGATTACCAAGTCGCCCTGTCCAGTGTGGATGACTGACGAGCGGGGCAAAACGAGCGCTTCGTGCGGCTGGGCGTGGATGCTTACGTCGACAAAGCTGCCCGGACGCAAATGTAGATTGGTGTTATCAAGTGTTACCCTTGCGTTGATTTTGTTATTTTCGGCAAGAGGATTGACAAAGTCGAGCTTGGTTTTGATTTTCTGCCCATCGGGGGTTTTTATGGTCACTGCATCGCCATTCTTTACCCGGCCAGCCTGGTCGGGGTAAAGCGTGATATCTACCCATACCTTGGAGACATCGGCCAGAGTAAACAGGGTGGCGGAAGGCGTGACAAAGTTACCTTCGCGCGCATTAATTTGCGTCACGACACCCGCTTGACCAGCCAGTATTTTAACCACCTCAATAGCTTGCTTGGAGCTCTCCATCTGTTGAACGGATTCAATGGCAATATCTTTATAGAGAAATTTAGTTCTTTCTCTGGAAAGCTCTTGCAGCAGATCCATCACATATGGATTTTCAACTAGCGGAGAAATGTCGCCGATCGTTTTTAACGTCTGATCCCGGCGCACAATAAACCTCAAATACTCTTTTTGTTGTGCAATCAAATCGGGAGAATAGATCTCGTAGATTATTTGTCCTTTGCGAATCTGCTGTCCGACCGAATTAATATTCAACCTTCTTATCCAGCCATCGATCTTGGTATGGACATTATAAAGCGTGTCCCCATCAACAATCACATTGCCATAAGTACGGATTTCCTGACTGAACGGGATCTTTTTTACACTTTCCAATCTAACACCAAGCTTTTGAATGGAGGCAGTATCAACATGAATGCCATGGTCATGGTTGTGCGCTGCTGGATTTTTTGACTGGACCAGATCCATGCCACAAATCGGACAAGTGCCCGGATGGTTTTGCATGATTTCCGGATGCATCGGGCAAATCCAGATTTTTTCCTGTCCGGCTTTACCAATCTCGGCTAAAGATTTAACTTTAGTATCGGGAGATGTAACTTGAGTTGTGACTTGAGTGTCAAGCCATGTGATAGAAATACGCTGACTAATGAAATACCCCGCCAGCATAACGACCCCTAGCAGCACCATCCCTGCCATTATTTTTTTTGCCATAGTGATGGCCCAATTTCCTCTGGTCTATGCCTGATCAAAACTTATTTTTAAGGCGCAGGCTCCAACTGCATCTCTCTGATTCAGGGTGAAAATTATTTCTCTAAACATATACACCACATTCAAACGTCTGCGCTTGCGGGAAACAGGGATAAATTTGCACACTGAAGGCAACCACCCCGTTTCAAACAACCTTCCTACTTGCCCCCGAAAGTACGGATGAATTGAATGACATTCCAACCTTCTTCTTCATTAATCTCCGTGCCAACCCGAATCGGCATTCCAGTCCCCGGGCTACCATGTTTTAACACCCACATCAATTCCCCGTCTGTGCGAAGTTTTTGCCATTTTGTGTCAGTAAAATCACGCGGCGCATGTCCGGGCAAGCTGACACCTGTACCATCCTTGCTGTGGCAAGTAACACAATAACCATCCCCAAAATAAATTTTACGGCCCGCTTCAATTCGCTCCGGTGTAACCGGATACGGACTTTTTACTTGTTGTTCCTGCGCAAGAATCGCCTGGGGCACTCGCGGCTCATACACATCCTTATGAAAAGCCAATGCACTTTGCGAAACGACACTTAACAAAATAGCGATCCATAACCACCTGCTTTTCTCTACAAGAAACATGGCATCACTCCTCATAAAACAAAAGACACGGCACTTATCCCGTTATGGACAAACCCCGTGCCTCTTGCTGAATCAAATAAATTTATTTTTTACCAATTTTTCCATGTAGCTCTTCCCAATGCCCAACTGATTGGGGAATCCCAACAGAGCCATCAGGAATAGGCGCGTCTTTCGGCCACAGGTGGAAAATAATGCCATCGGTTCCAGCAACATAATCCGCCAACCCTTTTTGCTCTTTTGGATCAGTTGGATTAACGATGGCAACACGACCCGTTTCTATTTCTTGCTTATGATCATGCCAATTTTGCGTATGTGACCATTTCGGTATGACCGATCCGGTAACTTTTTTGGAGACCATGTATTCAATTTCGGTCAGGCGGGCATTAGGATCAGTTGATTCAAACAAAATGCATTGAATAACGTCGTCGCTGATCGGCTTGCAGTAATGATGGAACGGCCCGATGACTTCGCCATCCATGACATGCGGTGCCATAACATGAATGGTATAGCCGTTAAGCGGATTCTTATCGGCAGCAAAAACTGGCGCAGACAAAAAGCCGGCCGTGATTAATGAGGAAACAAGCATACAAATTTTGCTGATTTTCATAACTGAATCTCCCTGTAAATTTTTTATTAAAGTTCGGATAACTTTTATATGCCCCATACCTATTTCATATCACTCGCAGAACGTTAATCCCACTTTGTAAAATAAGCATGCCAACATCCCCCATTACAGTTCGATCGTTATGAAGCTCGAAACCTACACCTCCAAAGGCTGCACGTGCGGTACACTAAATAATAATGAACCATCAGGGAACTTCACTGTACGCTCCCAATCGCTAAAAATCAATGTGATGAGCCGAGTTCAAATATTTTGAGGAGGCAACGGCCTCCTCAAAATTAATGCAGATTGCTACCAGAAATTATCTGATCAGAATTTGATCACCACGACCTTTTTTCGGATCAGCGTCAGGCTTGTTCATCAGAACCGTAATGGCACCACGTAACGCCGCGCCCATCGCATGATCAACTATGGCAACGTTGGTCGGACGATCGGCCGGTGAAACGATGTCAAATGTACTGCCTTCAGCTACCGCCACGTTATATGTTTGAATGCCGTATAGAGTGTTCTTCGGGTTGCCATTGATATACACACGATCCCAAATCCCTGCGATAGGATGCAATGCAACCGGATTGTTGATGCTCGCATTTACAAAGAAAATACGGACACGTTCGCCAGGCTTGGATTCCAGAACCTGAGTTGCATTTGGCTCATGAACAGGATCGTAATGGAACATTTTGCCGTTGATGAGAGCACCTTTCCATCCAGTATTTTCAAGTAAGCCAGTGATGTTCTCGCTGTCCGGGAAATATTGCTGCTGAATCAGCATGTATTCACGGTCTGCTTTTGGATAGTTCTTCTTGTTTTTGGGTTCGACAATAATCATTCCATACATACCCTTGGCAATATGCTGAGCCATCGTGCTTGCGCCACAGTGGTACATAAATACACCCGGCGTAGTAGCTTCAAACTTGAAATGCTTGGTTTGTCCAGGTTTGATTTCACCGAATTCATTCAACACATCAACTTTGGCTGCGTGAAAATCCATGGCATGCGAATTTTTGTTTTCGGGAGGGTTAACTAATGTGAAATCGACTGTATCACCTTCTTCTACACGAACAGGCTTACCGGGAATGGAACCATCAAATGTCCATGCCGCCATTTTAACGTCACCCTTGTTATTTACGGCCAGATCAACTTCCATCGCCGTCATCGTGACTTTCACGGTTTTTGCAAAAACCTGCGGTGCGGAAAAAATTCCGGTTACCATCATTGCAGCGATCATCGTTTTCTTAAACTTATGCATTTTTATTCCCCTCTTTTATTTAATGTTAACTACAAAATTGCACTTTCCTTAACACCAGCCTCGAGCTACTAACCTCATTAGCTAAATTTACATTTGCATAGCATCCGCAAATGCTGAACCAACTCTTTGATTTCCTCGTCACTTAAAGTTGCCCCCCAAGGAGGCATCAGTACAGATTTATCAATAGATGCCCCCCCCTCTTTAATTGCTTTGAATAATGTTTCATCCGAGCGACCCGACATTGATTTCGTATCCGTATGATCACGCGGTATAACCGACATATCACGAACGTTTACACCTTTTCCGTTCCCTTCACTACCATGACATTGAACACAATAAGCTTTGTAATTATCAGCCGCGACCTCCCCGGCATACGCCTGGGCAGAGAAAACTGCTACCAATAGTGACAAAAATATTTTAGTTGCCATTTGCAGTCTCCTTACTCAGTACATCAAGATAGCGAACCATTTTCTGTATATTTACATCCGACAAATTTTTATTTGGCATCATTGATTTTGGATCCCACGCCTGAGGAGACCGGATAAAGCTCGCGATATATTGCGGTTGCAAACGCTTGGCTGCGGTATATACCTCCGGCCCCGACATGCCACCATATTCAGGCTCAATCAAGTGGCAAGCCATGCAACCCAAAAATTTATTGAAAGCCATTTCCCCCATTTGTTTTGATATCGTACCGGGCTCAATTTTTTCTTTAGCGATCAAATCATCATGCGGTTTCAGCTTCATCAACTCGGCTGCAACCGAAGTGGCATCGGCTTTGGAAAGTGCAACATGATCCTTCAGTGCCGAAGCATCAATTTCATCCCCTTTTGCCCCGGCCTTGATATGCCCATATAACATTCCAGCCGGACGAATTCGGCTTGGCTTTTGCAACCAAGACACTAGCCATTCCTGTCGATATTTATTACCCGCGTAGAAAAGATCCGGTCCTTTTTTCTCAAAAACAGCCTTCAAGGTTTGCGCGGCTGGCCCCTTAACGTTATGACACGCGGAACAGCTCCCCTGAAGCATTCCCTCGGCAAAGGCTGCGCCAGAAAAGCCAAGCAAGGCAACTAAAATTATCCGCTTCATATTTATCTCCTTCTCTTCCCCTGTTCGACAACTTTACCCATGAATGGCGCGCTGTTGAAAAGCCCATATCCCTGCTTAAGTGACACACTGTAAAAAAAATTAGGGTCATATACTTTATCCTTCCACACATACCAATCATCCACCTTAACTCCTTCATACTCAAAAACGGTCATGGGCCCGCCCATCGAAGCACCGTTATTCGACATATGCTTGTCAACGTGGTCATGCATCACGAAAAGTCCCGGATTATTCATTTTAACAATCACGTCATACCGCTCACCTGGCCCTACCGGAACAGTATCCACGTAGTATGGGTTGGCAAGCGGATACCCGTCTTTATGCGTAACGAGCATATCGTGGCCATGCATATGCATTTGATGAGTTTCATCCCCGGCACCAATAAAACGCATTCTCAATACATCTCCCTTTTTAACCCTGATTGGCTGGGTAAATGGGAAAGATTTTGCGTTTACAGAAAAATAATCAGAAACATCCTGAGGACTGCCTCCTTTGCCATACACGTTGGCATACGGAGACTGCCAGGTACTCATCATTAAAACAGCATCCAGCGTCACCTCTTTCTCGAGTTCACTTGGATTTTTTGGATCAACAATCAGCGGCCCCCACATCCCGCGCATCGCCACATGCTCCCAGACATTTACATGGCAGTGATACCACAATGTTCCGGGACGATCGACATTGAATTTATAAGTATATGATTCACCAGGCTGAATTGCTTCCTGCGAAACACCCGGCACGCCATCATGTTGCCAAGTACCAGTCTGATTAACCCCGTGCCAGTGAATCGTATGAGGGAGAGTGGTGTTATTGGCGACATGCACCATCACATCATCCCCTTCTTTGACATGAATGAGCGGTGCAGGCACCTGCCCATTAAACGCAAAAACTTTATTGGAAAAACCTGGAGCCACTTCTACCGTAACTTCTTCAATACTCAAGTTGAATTCACGCTGCTCTGCCCAGCTCAATGTGGCGGCTCCTGCCAAAATACAAAATATGGAAATATTTTTAAAAAAGCCAATCACAGTTACTTTATTCAATATATTCAGAGGCACTTTCATTTTAATTGTCACCCGTTTTTTTGTTTTCAAACCGCATCAATAACAATCATTTTAAATGTATCTTTAATTAAAAATGAAGTCAAGTGCCTTATAGCTAATTTATTACACAAAAATATATTGCTTTCGAATTTGCAATAAATAACGCCCGTACCCCAAAAAGTCGTTATCGACTTTCACGGGAACAACTTAATTTGTTTAATCGAAAATATTAGCCCTAGCCGCATGACGGGCTTAATGACTTACACAAATTTGCGTAGGGGGAAAATCTGCGAATGCAGACACGTACAGCTCTACATTTTCGCTGTAATTTTTCACTGCAAGTTAAGCGTACTAGGGTATCTCTTACTGATCGTGGTGCTGCGACAACAAAACTTATCTAGTCATAAGATAATCGCTGAGGCAATCGATACGTTCAAAAACCCTCTTAAGCACGATTACATCCCCAAAATCGGCTGCCCCTACCTGATAATTCAAAATCTCATTAGGATTTAAGAGTAGCTCAATGTTTCCCTAAACTACCTCATCGATATGTTCCGCCACATCCGATTTTCTTTGTTGACGCCGGCGCCGATCCGTTTTTGAACGAAGCTCACACAGCAGAGGTTGATTTTTAATACGACGGCACATTACCCGGCGATCACCTTGATACGATCCGGTTTTTCGTTTTTCTATTGATTTAGAACGTGTTTGTTGCTGTTCAGGTTGGGAGAATTGGCGAATAAGCTGTTGCGGCTCAGCGTGCTCTGACACCGGCTTAACAGCTTTAACTTCAACGGTTTTCTTTACTTCGTTATAGTCTTCAAATTCGTTTATATGCGAAGAAAGAGGGCGACTTTGTACATATTGCATACTATTTATATGGAATTCACGTTTACGATAATTTCAATGACACCCGAACTAGGCTCAACGATAAAACACAATTTTGATGAATGCAAATCAAACCAGCAGGGTATAGCAACCCATTACCTTTTTTATCCGTCCCATCCAAAAGCTGATGATCACATTGTTTCACTCTATAAACTAAAAAAGCGGTTTAAAAACCGCTTCTTCAGTTTACCTGCATCACAAATTTATTTAATGATGGCCTTTAACTCACCCTTCAAGTATCTAGTGGCCATAGCATCCAGTGAAATAGGCTTGATTTTGGATGCTTGTCCGGCAGAACCAAAAGCTTCATACCGCGCCTTGCAAATCTCCTTCATGGCTATAGTCGAATCTGCCAGGAATTTACGTGGATCGAAATTTTTCGGATTTTTTGCCAAATGACGACGAACCGCACCAGTGGATGCCATGCGCAAATCCGTGTCGATGTTAACTTTTCGCACGCCGTGCTTAATACCCTCAACAATTTCCGAAACAGGTACGCCATACGTTTCCCCCATATCACCGCCATATTGGTCGATAATCTTCAACCATTCTTGCGGTACAGAAGAAGACCCATGCATTACCAAATGAGTGTTGGGAATACGGGCATGAATCGCTTTAACACGATCAATAGCCAAAATATCACCTGTGGGTGGACGGGTAAATTTATATGCACCATGCGAAGTACCGATGGCTATTGCCAACGCATCTACACCTGTTTTCCGTACAAAATCAGCTGCTTCTTCCGGATCAGTTAATAATTGGGAGTGATCCAACTTACCTTCCGCACCTTGTCCGTCTTCCTGCTCACCCATACCGGTTTCAAGCGAACCCAGGCAACCTAACTCACCCTCTACCGATACACCCACTGCATGGGAAATATCAACCACTCTACTAGTTACCTCAACGTTATATTCATATGACGATGGCGTCTTGGCATCTTCCTTTAACGAACCATCCATCATTACGCTGGAAAATCCGGACCGAATGGCATTGACACATACCGCCGGGGAAGCACCGTGATCTTGATGCATCACTATCGGAATATGCGGATAAGTTTCTACTGCAGCAATAATCAAGTGCCGTAAAAACGCTTCCCCCGCATATTTGCGGGCACCAGCCGAACCCTGCATAATCACCGGGCTGTTGGTTTCATCCGCCGCTTCCATGATTGCCTTGACCTGTTCCAAATTGTTGACATTGAATGCGGGCAAACCGTATCCGTTCTCGGCTGCGTGATCCAGCAGCTGGCGTAATGAAACAAGTGCCATTTTTCTCTCCTAACAAATTTAAAAGTTATCGAACAAAATCTAAAACCAATATTCAGCGAAGTACAAAAATCAATAGTCCTTCAACACTTTATTGTCCTTGGTGATCGCCAACCCGGACAATTTTCATGGTGTTGGTATGCCCAGCCTTACCAACAGCCTCACCTATTGTCATTACAATCATGTCACCTTCTTGTACCAACCCCAAACGCACCAGCTCGTCCTCCGCAGCACGCAACTCTACTGATGGCAGTGTAGAGGTCGTATTAAATGCAATCGGATGCACCCCGCTGAATAAAGTTACTTTACTTAAAGTTGATTCCGTCGGCGTTAGCGCAAAAATTGGCACTCTTGCATTCACACGGGACATCCACAGAGGGGTCGAACCTGATTGGGTCAACGCCACGATTGCTTTAATTGTACAGTGGGAAGCTGCATATAACGCGGACATGGCAATCGCCTGATCAATCCGTGCAAATTTCGTTTGTATCAGCCGATGACTGGTGACGGTATCCTCCATTTCACTTTCTGCACTGACACAGATACGCGCCATGGATTTAATGGTTTCAATCGGATAATCACCCACCGCAGTTTCTGCCGATAACATTACCGCGTCAGTACCGTCCAGTACTGCGTTTGCCACATCCGATACTTCCGCACGCGTAGGAATCGGATTGGTGATCATGGATTCCATCATCTGCGTGGCAGTAATCACCAGCTTGTTTTTGGCACGCGCCATACGGATCATGCGCTTTTGTAACCCCGGAACCGCTGCATCTCCCACTTCCACGGAAAGGTCACCCCGAGCAACCATAATGGCATCGGACGCATCAATAATTTCATCCAGTACTGCAATGGCTTCTGCACGCTCAATTTTAGCCATTAATAAACTATTGCCGCCAGCCGCTTGCATCAACTCGCGTGCCAAGTTCATGTCATCAGCCGAACGTGGGAAGGAAACCGCCAAATAGTCTGCTTTAATCAAAGCAGCGGTTTTGATATCTTCCTTGTCTTTATCGGTAAGCGCAGGAGCAGTCAAACCACCGCCCTTGCGATTGATGCCCTTGTTGTTTGACAGCACACCGCCACACACAACTTTACAAATAATTTGCGCGCCCTGAACTTCGACCACATCAAATTCCAGCATGCCATCGTTCAATAACAATACCGAACCTTTGCTGACATCCTTGGGCAGATCCTTGTAGTCAAGACCTACGCGTTCCTGATTACCAAGACCCGTCCATTCCGCATCAAGAATAAACGTATCTCCTTGTTTGAGAATAATCTTGTCATTCTCAATCTTGCCCACCCGAATTTTTGGGCCTTGCAGATCGGCTAGAATTCCCACCACACGACCACATGCCGCCGCTGCCGCTCGTACCTTTGCAACACGCGCTACATGATCTTCAGCCGAGCCATGAGAAAAATTCATGCGCACCAAATCCACGCCGGCAAGAATCATTTGCTCCAACACTTTCTGATCGCTGGAAGCTGGCCCCAGAGTGGCAACAATCTTGGTTCTGCGTAACATAAGCTTCTCGTTATTATTTACTTTAGTTCGCAGCACGTTGCTCAAGAATTTCGACCGCAGGTAATTTTTTACCTTCAAGAAACTCTAAAAAGGCTCCACCACCCGTTGAAATATAGCTGACTTGATCACTAATTTTGTACTTGGCTATCGCCGCCAGCGTATCTCCCCCGCCAGCAATAGAAAACGCGGGGCTTTCCGCAATTGCCATCCCCAATTCCTTGGTCCCGGCACCAAATTGATCAAATTCAAATACTCCTACAGGGCCATTCCATACAATAGTCGCAGCTTTCTTAAGGTACGTTGCATATGTTTGGGCAGTTTCCGGGCCAATATCAAAAATCATATCGTCATCGGTAATATCCGCCACTTTTTTAACCACTGCAGGTTCATTGGCATCAAACTTCTTGCCCACAACCACGTCAGTGGGCACCGGTATCGACCCACCCTTAGCTTTGGCAGCCTGCATTAAACGCTGCGCTTCGGCTACCAAATCTGGTTCATAAAGGGATTTACCGACGTTATAACCTGCCGCTTTAATAAAGGTATTGGCTATCCCGCCACCAACGATCAATTGATCCACAATGTGCGACAACGACTCCAGCACCGTTAATTTGGTTGAGACCTTGGAGCCTCCAACAATAGCGATCAGTGGGTGCGCCGGATTTTTCAATGCCTTACCCAATGCATCCAACTCTGCCGCCAAAAGCGGACCCGCACATGCTACCGGCGCATACTTTGCCACCCCATGGGTAGAAGCCTGCGCGCGATGTGCAGTACCAAACGCATCCATCGCGTAGATATCACACAGCTTAGCCATTTTTTGGGAAAGTTCATCGTTATTTTTGCCTTCCCCTTTGTTGAAGCGCACGTTTTCAAACAATACGACTTCACCATCGGCAACAGTAAAATCACCGTCCAACCAATCCTTAATTACCCGAATCTTTGTACCTAACAAACTGGACAAACGCTCGGCTACAGGCTTCAGAGAGTCTACTTCTGAATACACACCCTCTTCGGGGCGGCCAAGATGGGACATTAACATTACTTTTGCACCCGCCTCCATGGCATGCCGGATAGTTGGCATGCTCGCCCGGATACGTGTATCGTCGGTTACTGTTCCGTCATCTGCCTGTGGAACATTCAAATCTTCGCGGATCAGGACACGTTTACCCTTGAGATCCAAGTCGGTCATTTTAATTACAGACAATTCTTTCTCCAATTAAGCATCGAGGTGAAACAGAAAACGCAAAAAAGGTGAGGGACATCCTCACCTTTGATACATATTTATTTTGCAATAACACGAACCATTTCCAGAACTTTGCTGGAATAGCCCCATTCGTTATCGTACCAAGAGACAACCTTAACAAAAGTGCCATCCAGTGACATTCCGGCCTCGGCATCAAAAACAGAGGTGCAACTTTCACCCCGGAAATCGGTAGAAACGACCTTATCCCCGGTATAGCCAAGAATCCCCTTCATCGAACCTTCGGATGCGGACTTCATGGCAGCACAAATATCTGCATAAGTCGCGCCTTTATCCAACTCCACGGTCAAGTCAACCACAGACACATCAGAGGTAGGCACACGGAAAGCCATACCGGTAAGTTTTTTATTGAGCTCAGGAATAACTACACCAACAGCCTTGGCCGCACCTGTCGATGATGGAATAATGTTTTCCAGAATTCCACGACCTCCCCGCCAATCTTTATTGGACGGACTGTCCACAGTTTTTTGTGTAGCAGTCGCGGCATGTATAGTTGTCATCAACCCGCGCTTAATACCCCATGTATCATTCAACACCTTGGCCACCGGAGCCAGGCAATTGGTCGTGCAGGAAGCATTGGAAATAATAGACTGGTTAGCGTAAGTTTTATCGTTCACGCCATACACAAACATCGGGGTATCATCCTTGGACGGCGCAGACATAATAACTTTTTTAGCACCGGCAGCAAGGTGTTTTTCGCATGTTTCCTTCGTAAGAAACAGACCCGTGGATTCAACGACTATCTCGGCACCCACTTCATTCCACTTCAACTCGGCAGGATCCTTAATGGCAGTCAGACGAATTTTTTTACCATTAACGACCAAAGTATTGCCCTCAATGGAAACACTACCGTCAAAGCGGCCATGTACGGAATCGAAGCTCAACATATAGGCTAAATAGTCTGGTTCGAGCAGGTCGTTTATGCCCACGATTTCGATGTCATTAAAACTTTTCACCGCTGCGCGAAACACCATACGGCCAATTCTACCAAACCCATTAATACCAACTTTGATTGTCATGCTTCTCTCCTGGTTCTATATCTAAAATAGTAATTGTAATTGTTCAGAAAAACTCCCTGATACTGCCTGTAAATTCTGTAGCTGGATCAAACAACCAACTCTCGGCACATTATGAATGTCTGCCACAAACAATGACAGCCCAACCCAATCCATATCGCCACTTACACACAACACACGGATATGCCAAGCTTTGCGAACGTTACCGCACGAAACCCACCACCTATTTGTATTTTATTTCTCGATGAACGACCTTCAAGCAACGCCCAAAAAGTCGGTCATATTGTCACTTGGAAAATTAGAGTACGCCTTTCACAGCTTTCACTACATTCTCTACGGTAATGCCAAAGTGCTTGAATAATTCACCTGCCGGAGCAGATTCGCCAAAAGTATCCATTCCAACGACCGCACCATCCAACCCTACGTATTTATACCAGAACCCGGTAACTCCGGCTTCAACGGCCACACGCTTGCCACCCTTTGGCAATACTCTGTCCTTGTATGCCTGATCCTGACGATCAAACACATTGGTTGAGGGCATGGAAACTACGCGTACGTGGACACCATCCTGAGCCAACGCTTTTTGTGCATCCATTGCCAGCGCCACCTCGGAACCTGTCGCGATAATAAATGCCTGTGGCTGACCATTGGCTGCCTCCGACAACACATATCCGCCCTTACGAATATCAGCAATTTGAGCCTCATTACGTGTTTGGAATGCCAAATTCTGGCGACTGAAAATCAAACTGCTTGGCCCGGCTTTACGCTCAACCGCAACAACCCACGACACCGCAGACTCTACCGTATCGCAAGGGCGCCAAACATCCATGTTGGGGATATAACGCAATGTGGCCGTTTGTTCCACCGGCTGGTGAGTTGGTCCGTCTTCACCCAACCCGATAGAATCATGCGTGTATACAAAAATCACGCGTTGTTTCATCAATGCAGCCATGCGCAATGCATTACGCGCATATTCCGAGAACATCAAGAAAGTACCGCCAAATGGTAGTAAACCGCCGTGTAACGCCACACCATTCATAACGGCTGACATACCGAATTCACGCACTCCGTAGCTAATATAGTTTCCTGTCGATTTCCCATGGATATGCTTGGCGCCTGACCAGTTGGTCAAATTCGAACCCGTCAAATCCGCCGAGCCGCCAAGGAATTCAGGAAGTGCCGCCACCAAACCGTTAATTGCATTCTGTGATGCCTTACGTGAGGCAATGGTTTCCGCCTTCTCATTGGTTTTGGCTATCATGCTTGCCGCGTGTTGAGCCCAATTCTCCGGCAAGTCGCCTTTCATTCTCCGCTCAAACTCAGCTGCCTCTTGAGGGAACGCCTTGCGATATTCGGCAAATTTATTGTCCCACAATTTCTCCAGCCCCTCACCCTTGGTGCGCGCATCCCATGCCTGATAAACGTGGGCAGGAATCTCGAACGGAGGATATTTCCAACCGATATATTCGCGTGTGGCAGCAATTTCCGCATCACCCAATGCGGCACCATGCACATCATGTGTACCCGCCTTATTGGGAGAGCCCGCACCAATAATAGTCTTGCAGCAAATCAACGTCGGCTTATCGGTAACTTCTTTTGCGGCCTTGATAGCGGCATCTATTGCACTAGAATCATGACCCTCAACATCAGCAATCACGTGCCAGCCATACGATTCAAAACGCTTGGCAGTATCATCGGTAAACCAAGCTTCAACATGACCATCAATGGAAATGCCATTATCATCCCAGAACGCAATTAATTTACCCAACCCCCACGTACCTGCCAATGCGCAAGATTCATGCGAAACACCTTCCATCATGCAGCCATCACCGAGGAAAACATACGTATAGTGATTAACAATCTCATGACCAGGACGGTTAAACTCGGCCGCCAGCAATTTCTCCGCCAACGCGAAACCCACCGCATTGGTAATACCTTGGCCCAATGGCCCCGTGGTGGTTTCAACACCTGCGGTATACCCATATTCTGGATGACCCGGAGTCTTGGAATGCAATTGACGGAAGCGCTTCAATTCATCCATTGGCAAGTCATAACCGGTCAAATGCAGCAAGGCATAAATCAGCATTGATCCATGCCCGTTGGAAAACACGAAACGGTCACGGTCGACCCATTTAGGGTTGGCCGGATTATGGCGCAAGTGGTGAATCCACAGCACCTCAGCGATTTCTGCCATGCCCATAGGGGCACCAGGATGACCGGAGTTTGCTTTTTGAACTGCGTCCATTGCCAAAGCGCGGATCGCTCCAGTTATATCATTAAACTTGGGGGGGTTTACTTTACGCGCCGCAGCCATCTCACTAACCTCCTGAACATCTTTGAAGAATAAATAAATATTATTGCAAAAAATTACAACAGACAAAGGTTAATTATGCCGCACTGCCCTGTTTAGGGCAACAGGAGAAAAATCATCCCCCATGCTATTTCAACGGTTCCACACCCTAATATCCTCTTGCAGAGGTCATCTTTGCCACCAAGTCGGTCACTTTTATCAAGCAACATCCTCAAAAATTAATTCCCCATCCCCCAACAATCAGTTAAAAATTCGCCCCCCTAGACAAACATGACACATATTTTATGGCTCTCACACCCGGCAATACCATAGCCAACAACGCCCACCTAATCTTTATCGGACAATGAGTTAGTTGCACACACCCAATTTCTCCAGTACAATTTCGCCGAAGGTTTACTTTGACCGGTCACTACTAAATGACCACCCTGCACGTCACAACAACTCCACCCGATCTAACCATGCCCACAGATGAGATAACAACTCAAGCAGCGACTATCAATCCTGCGCGCGTTGAAATTGATAGCACCGCCGCCACAGCGCCGGATTTAATCCAAAGCGCTGATGACGTACGTAACAAATTAATTAGACTAGGTATTTCAAAGAAGGATATAGCGGACGCCAGTACTTGGGCACGTCAGCTTAAGGAATAACATGCGCGTCGTTCTTGATACCAATGTAATACTCTCCGCATTGATGTTCTCCAATGGAAATTTGGCTTGGCTAAAAAAAGCATGGCAGGAAAAAGCAATTCGCCCGGTAATTAGCGATGCGACAAAAGAAGACTTGTTCAATTCATTAAATTATCCAAAATTCAATCTTTCGATCGCAGAGCAGGATTTATTACTGGATGATTTTTTCCCGTACTGCGAAACAGCCGCCATATCCAGCTGGATGCCGTCGCATGGATTATTTGTTCAGATTTTTTTAGCAGTGGCACACAAAGCCAGAGTAGATGCACTGGTGAGTGTCGAAAAAGATCTTCTCGCGTTACGAGGAAGCTTTATGCCCCCCATCTTTACGACTGAAGAATTGCGTAAACGTTTGCAAGAAGAACGATCCGCCTAATTACTTCGCTCAATTTCATCTAAAATATAGACAACTTGTCCTAATTTGCGGCAAACTGTACCCATGAAAACCATCCTGGTTCTACATGGCCCTAATCTGAACCTGCTCGGCAGTCGTGAGCCAGGCGTATATGGCCATATTACATTGAATGAAATTAACAACAAATTGCAGCAGCTAGTGCAAAAAAACGGTGCCAATTTGTTGCATTTCCAGAGCAACTCTGAATCTGCCTTGGTGGATCGCATACATTCGGCACGCCAAGACAATACTGACTTTATTGTCATTAACCCTGCTGCTTTTACACATACCAGTGTAGCCTTGCGCGATGCACTGGCGGCTGTAGCCATCCCGTTTATTGAAGTACATCTCTCCAATGTGTTCGCCCGCGAACCATTCCGCAAGGAATCATACTTCTCTGATATTGCTGTTGGCATTATCAGCGGCCTAGGCGCAACCGGTTATGAACTCGCGGTGCAATACGCACTGCAATATTCTGTTAGGAGCTAATCATGGATTTACGTAAAATCAAGACCTTGATTGAACTGGTTGAAGGTTCCGGAATTGCCGAGCTGGAAATCAGCGAAGGTGAAGAACGCGTACGTATTGTGCGCTCTGGTACTGCGGGGCAACACACTTATTCCGCTCCACAACATCAAGCCATACCCGCACCACAGCTGGCCGATACACCTGCCGAACCAACTGAACCTGCATTACCCGATGGCCACATCGTGAAATCGCCCATGGTCGGCAGCTTCTACCGCAGCCCCTCTCCCGGTGCGAAACCTTTCGTAGAAGTCGGTCAAAACGTAAATGCAGGTGATACCCTCTGTATTATCGAAGCAATGAAACTGCTTAATGAAATCGAAGCCGACCAAAGCGGTGTCATTAGTGCAATTCTCGTCGAGAGCGGTCAACCGGTGGAATATGGTCAATCTCTTTTTGTCATCGGTTAAATAATGTTTGAAAAAATTCTCATCGCAAATCGAGGCGAGATTGCCTTAAGAATTCAGCGTGCCTGTCGCGAGATGGGTATTAAATCTGTAGCGGTTCATTCCGAGGCTGATGCAGATGCCAAGTATGTCAAATTGGCAGATGAATCGGTATGCATTGGTCCGGCTTCTTCGCTGAATAGTTATCTGCATATTCCTTCCATTATTAGCGCAGCTGAAGTCACAGATGCGCAAGCTATTCATCCAGGTTATGGCTTTTTATCCGAAAACGCTGATTTTGCTGAACGTGTGGAAAAAAGCGGTTTTGTCTTTATTGGCCCGCGCCCGGAGACCATTCGATTGATGGGCGACAAGGTATCCGCCAAAAATGCAATGAAAAAAGCGGGCATTCCTTGTGTTCCAGGTGTAGATGGCGCATTACCTGACAACCCTGCCGAAATCACAAAGATTGCACGCAGTATCGGTTACCCGGTTATTATCAAAGCCGCCGGGGGTGGGGGTGGACGCGGCATGCGCGTGGTACACACCGAAGCGGCGTTGCTCAATGCCGTAGCCATGACGCGTAATGAAGCACAGGCGGCGTTCAACAATCCCATGGTATACATGGAAAAGTTTCTGCAAAATCCACGCCATATCGAATTTCAGGTACTGGCTGATGCTTATGGCAACGCGGTCTATTTGGGTGAACGTGACTGTTCAATGCAACGTCGGCATCAAAAAGTTCTTGAAGAAGCACCGGCACCGTTACTTAATACCCGTCTTCGCAATAAAATCGGTGAGCGTTGTGCGGCAGCCTGTCGCAAGATCGGTTACCGTGGCGCAGGCACATTCGAGTTTCTGTATGAAAATGATGAATTTTTCTTCATTGAAATGAACACCCGCCTGCAAGTGGAACACCCTGTCAGCGAAATGATCACTGGTATAGACATTGTGAAGCAACAGATTCGTATCGCTGCTGGCGAAAAATTGGGATTCAAACAAAATGATGTTGAACTCAAAGGTCATGCTATCGAATGCCGTATCAATGCCGAACATCCTTACAAATTCACACCTTCGGCCGGTCGTATTACTACCTGGCACACGCCCGGTGGTCCCGGTATTCGCGTGGATTCGCACGTGTATGCCAATTATTTCGTGCCCCCACATTACGATTCCATGATAGGCAAAATTATTGCCTACGGGGATAATCGCCAACAAGCGATCGCCCGCATGCGAACCGCCCTGTCTGAAATGGCGGTAGAAGGTATTGAGACCAATATTCCACTACATCAGGAATTGATGTTGGACGCCGCATTTCTACGGGGTGGCACCAGTATTCACTATTTGGAACACAAGCTGGCTGAACGCGTCAAGGTAAAATAATATGGCTTGGCTCACGCTGACGATCACCGCATCTGCAACCCAGGCAGAAACGCTGAGTGAAACGCTGCTGACACTCGGCGCACTATCAGTAGACATCCATGATGCAGATGTTGACACCCTGAATGAGCAAGCCATCTTTGGCGAGCCGGGCGAACCTGCCCCCGGACTGTGGTCGCACAATCGCATGACCGCTCTGTTTGATAAAAACTCGCCCATCGACGCAATCATGCTAGAGGCAACACAAGCCCTCGGGTTAAAACAACCACCGGAATACGTCATCACAACCCTAGAAGACAACGACTGGGTTCGGTTAACTCAATTGCAGTTCGATCCCATACGCATTTCGCAGCGCCTGTGGATTGTGCCCACTTGGCATACCCCGCTTGATCCAGACGCCATCAACATTACACTCGACCCTGGTTTAGCTTTTGGAACCGGCAGCCACCCCACAACCCGTTTATGTCTGCGCTGGCTGGACGATCATTTACGCGGAGGAGAATCCGTTCTGGATTATGGCTGCGGATCAGGCATTCTGGCCATCACTGCACTCAAGCTGGGTGCGGCCAGCGCTACCGGTGTGGACTTGGATGCGCAAGCTGTGCAGGCCAGCCGCGACAACGCAATGATTAACCAAGTTGACGCGCAATTCTTCCTGCCTGACACCGCGCTGAAGCAGCAGGCTGATATTGTAATCGCCAATATTCTTACCAACCCTCTCAAAATGCTCGCCCCATTGCTTGCAGTCTCAACACGACAAGGCGGCCAAATTGTGTTATCCGGCGTACTCAGCGAACAAGCCGACGACACCATGGAAATCTATAATCAATGGTTCGACTTCACCCCACCGACCATAGAAGAGGGTTGGGCATGCTTATCCGGAATAAAACGATGAGCGAAATCACCCAATGCCCCGACTGCAGTACCCGTTTCAGGGTCAGCCAATCCCAGCTGGATATGTATCAAGGCATGGTGCGATGCGGCCGCTGCCAGTGTGTATTTAACGCAACAACACAATTACATGATAACGAACCCAGTCCGCAACTAACCCTGGCCCTGATTCTGGATGAAATACAGGCAGCACCACCTTTACAGGCAGCACCTATTGAATTACAGGCAGAGCCTATCGAAAGCCCGGTAGAACAAACCGCCCCCACCCCCGATACCTATAATTTCAGTCAGTTCGTTATCCCCAACAAAGATGAATTACCGCAAGACAATTCCGGAATCACCAAAAGGAAAGCTCGTTGGCCGGGGATCGCAATCACATTTTTATTGTTCATAGTGTTACTTGCACAGACTGCCTATTTTCTTCGAGTCGAGCTTGCCACATATTTTCCAGGTATCAAGCCTACACTCGTATCTTACTGTGAGCTGATCGGCTGCAATATTCCATTACCGCAAAAAATTGACCTACTTAGCCTTGAGTCATCCGAGCTGGAGTCCGACACGAAACAAACGGGCGTCATTATGTTAAATGCCCTTCTGCGAAACCGCGCACCCTATGCACAAGCCTATCCCAACCTCGAACTTACCTTCACCAACTCAATGGATGAAGTACTTGCACGTCGCATCTTTCCCCCGGCAGAATATCTCAAACCCACCGAAGATGAAAAACAAGGGATATCACCCAACTATGAAATGGGCATCAAACTGTACCTCAACACTACCGACATCAAACCAACCGGATATCGCTTATTTTTATTTTATCCCTAACTACCCATTGACAGCCGTCAGGTAGCTTGACATGGGAACCCCTACGTTCGTGATACTATTTCAACACTTTTTCGCACAGAAAGCCTCAAGTTGAGAAAACGTTTAGGAGAATGGTTGGTTGAGCAAGGAAAGCTGAATGTACTCGAATTAGAACGTGCGCTAGCCTTGCAAAATAGCGAGAACGGCGATCATGAGCGTATCGGCGCGCTCTTATTGAAGCTTGGCGTGGTCTCCGCCCGTGATATAGCAGAAGCATTGGCGGCACAACTTGGCCTCGCTCTAGCAGAACCAGCCGATTATCCCCAAGTCCCCTTGCTGGAAGAACATGTATCCGTGCGTTTCCTCAAAGAATCCAAAGCATTGCCGCTACATGAAGATGACTACCAATTAGTGCTGGCACTAGTGGATCCGCTCGATCAATACGTCATCAATGCTTTTGGCTTGCTGACACATCGTTCGGTTATTGTGCGTGTAGCAGTCCCGCAGGATATGGAAAGTGCCTTCGAACGTCTTTATGGCACCGACAAAACTTCAATGGGAGAAATTGTTGGCGACATTGAAACCCTTGGGGAAGAAAATGCAAGCGACAACGTGCAACAGCTTAAAGATCTCGCCAGTGAAGCACCGGTCATTCGTTTAGTTAATTTGATTATTGGCCACGCGCTGAAAGCACGCGCATCTGACATTCACATCGAACCATTCGAAAATCGCCTAATCGTACGTTACCGGGTAGACGGTGTAATGCACGAGGTAGAATCGCCACCACGTCGCCTGTCTGCTGCCGTCATATCGCGTATTAAAATCATGGCGAGCCTGGATATTGCGGAGCGGCGCCTGCCGCAAGATGGCCGAATCAAATTACGAATTCAAAACAAGGAAATCGATTTGCGTATTTCGACCGTGCCTACCATGCACGGCGAAAGCGTAGTCATGCGGATTCTCGATAAAAGTGAAACCGCCTTGGATTTTACCGCGCTTGGGTTTGATGAGGATGTACTCAAAGTATTCACGGAAGTATTACAACAACCCCACGGTATTATTCTGACCACCGGCCCAACCGGCAGCGGTAAAACCACCACGCTTTACACCGCATTGCAAACATTGAATAAATCGAATGTCAAAATACTCACTGTTGAAGATCCTGTCGAATATCAAATAGAAGGCGTCAATCAGATTCAAGTCAAAGCGCAGATTGGCCTTACTTTTGCAAATGCCCTTCGCTCCATAGTGCGCCAAGATCCGGACGTTATCATGATCGGTGAAATACGCGATTTGGAAACCGCTCAAATTGCTGTACAAGCCGCACTTACCGGCCATCTGGTGCTGTCCACCCTGCACACCAACGATGCCGCCAGCACCATCAACCGCCTGCTCGATATGGGCATGGATGATTATCTGTTGACCTCCACGGTTATCGGCATTTTAGCACAGCGCCTGGTGCGCACATTATGCGAACATTGTCGCCAACTGCAAACGGTGCTGCCTGAAATAGTCGATGAACTGGAACTACACCGCTTTACCGCAGCGCGCCCGATTGAACTTTATCATGCCGTTGGCTGCCCCCACTGTGGTCACACCGGTTATATTGGCCGGGTCAGTATTGTTGAAATGCTTCCAATGAGCGATGGTATTCGTAGCCTGGTAATGCAACATGCAACTGCCGGTGAAATACGCAAACTGGCAATCGATCAAGGCATGCGTACCATGTTTGATAACGGCTTGCGCAAAGTCATGGCCGGAATCACGACCATCGAGGAAGTATTGCGCGTGACGCGGGAGACCTGATTTTGCCGATGTTTCAATACAACGCGGTTAATCCGGCTGGGGAAACATTGGAAGGCACAATGGAAGCCCGCACCGATGAAGCGGTAATAAGCCGTTTGCAGGCCATGGGCTATCTTCCGATTCTGGTTGAACTGGCACCACTGAAAAAATCTGCAGAAAACACCTCTTTCAAATGGCTGCGCCCCGGTCGAATTACCCAGGCAGAAATTGGCGTCTTCACGAGTGAAATTGCAACATTACTACAAGCGGGTCTGCCACTTGATCGTGCATTGGAGATTTTGGTCGAATTATCGGAAAATGACAAAATCCGTAATTTGCTGGCACAAATACGTGATGATGTACGCGGCGGGGCCTCACTTTCCGCAGCCATGGAAGCACAGAAAGGCGTGTTTTCCCGGTTCTATCTCAATATGGTACGCGCTGGCGAAGCCGGCGGCGCACTGGGCCCGGTGCTAACGCGCATCACCGAATTCATGGAGCGCACCAAAGCACTCAAACAAACGGTCGTCTCCGCACTAATTTATCCCGCCATACTAATAATGGTGGCTGTTACCTCGGTGATGATGTTGCTGATTTTCGTGATCCCGCAATTTTCCCTGATGTTTCAGCAATCCGGCAAAGCCCTGCCACTACCGACACAAATCGTTATCGCTGCCGGTGATTTTCTTCGCCATGACTGGTGGATACTATTGGCCGGGGCGTTAACCATTTATGCGTTGCTGCGCCAGCAAATGAACAATCCCACCAGCCGTTACCGTTGGGATAAAATTTTTCTTGGCCTGCCACTGATAGGTGACTTGGTGGCAAAAATTGAAGTGGCTCGCTTTAGTCGTAGTTTGGGCACTTTATTGGGAAATGGCGTAACACTATTGAACGCGCTCTTTATAATCAAAGAAACCTTGAATAATAGCGTCATGGCCGAAGGACTTGACAGAGTGGCAATGCAGCTCAAACAAGGATTAGGATTGGGCAAGCCAATGATGGATGCTGGCTTGTTCCCCAAACTTGCGGTTCACATGGTAATGGTTGGTGAAGAAACCGGGCAGCTTGAAAAAATGCTGCTACGCGTTGCAGATGTATACGACAATGAGGTACAAACAACGGTCAAACGTTTATTGAACCTGATGGAGCCGATACTAATTTTAGGGCTGGGGTTATTGATTGGCGGTATTATTATGTCAATTCTGCTCGCCATTCTCAGTGTCAATGACTTGGCAATGTGATCAAGCACCAAGAACCAATCTCCGCCATAAACCTAATGATGAGTTCGAAAAATATTAATTGCGCACGAAAATGAAAATGATCTACTTTTGGAAAATAATGCTATGAACAAAATGAATCGGATACGGAAGGGAAGAGGATTTACCTTACTTGAGTTGCTGGTTGTGCTGGTAATTCTGGGCCTGCTGGCTGGTCTGGTAGGGCCAAAGGTGATGGATTATCTTGGCACCTCAAAAAGCAAAACGGGCAAACTACAAATCGAGCAATTTAGTCAAAGCCTGGAACTATTCAAACTCGAAACAGGGCGTTATCCCAGCTCGCAGGAAGGTTTGACGGCATTGATCGAGGCTCCCGCCGGCGTGACCGGTTGGAACGGCCCCTATATCAAGGGATCCAAAGTAGTACCCAAAGATCCGTGGGGCAACGATTACCATTACACTTCACCAGGACAACACAATAAAGATTTTGATATCAGCTCACTGGGTCTTGATAACCGTGAAGGTGGCGAGGGCGAAAATAAGGATATCAATAATTGGGGCGAATAAAATCGCGGATTAGCGCCGGCTTTACCTTGTTTGAGCTGCTGGTCGTACTGACGCTAATGGCAATGATCTATGCCTTGGCAATACCAATGATCTCTGCCAGCCTACCCGGCATCGAACTAAAAGGCGCAGCACGTCAACTGGCCGCCGGCTTACGTCAAGCACGCAGCAAGGCAATCACACAAAGGATAGAGTCAACATTGACACTGGATGTTGAAAAACGTAATTTTAAAGTCAGTGGTGATCAACTCCGCCACACACTACCCGCAACATTGAATATCAGCCTATATACAGCGCAATCCGAACTACTACCCGGCCGGATTGGCTCAATTCGCTTTTACCCGGACGGAAGCTCCACTGGCGGTCGTATCACGGTTAAATCCGATACCCGGTCGTACGATGTTAATGTCGATTGGCTAACCGGCCAAGTCACCATTCTCAATTAAAAGGATGTATAAAATCTGAACATTCTTGAACCTTTAGTTGTATACATCTCATGCAACCATTAACAGACAGCACATAACAAGTGTCAGCAATATGACATTGGACCCATTAAAATCCGTGAAAATGCTCAAGTTACTTACTAGCCGTTCCCTTAAGCATGAATAAATATAATCGCGGCTTTTCCTTGCTTGAGGTACTGGTGGCATTTGTAATTCTTGCACTGATATTGAGCATATCAATGCAAATTTTTTCCGGTGGTTTGCGCAATATCAGTCGTGTTGATGAATACCAGCAAGCAATATTACTGGGACAAAACAAATTAGCATCGGTTGGCATTGAGACACCGCTGAAAATTAGTGAAAGCAATGGCGAATTTAATGACGTTTACCACTGGCAACTTAGCATTCGCCCCTATTTAACAGCCACGGCACAAACTACCGACCAAACTGGAGCACCCGCGCCGATTTTACCCATATCGCTGCTGGAAGTAGAAATCCAAATCCTCTGGGGCGGCAGCGACAAACCTCGCTCGGCCAGCCTTAAAACACTGCGGCTGGCAAATGGAGGAGCGCCGTGAGCCCAAACAAGCTTAAAATTACCGGCTTCACTTTGCTGGAACTACTAATCGCCCTGTCTTTGCTGGGTTTTATTCTAGCCTTGTTGTTTAGCGGCATGCGTCTGGGCGCACACAGCTGGGACGCCGGTGAAACCCACTCAGAAAACTCAACACATCTGGCTTTATTACAAGGATTCTTGCGGCGTAACTTAAGCCAGATAACACCCTTCCACTGGAAGAAAAAGGCCGACATGAATCTGGCATTCATTGGTCAATCGGACAGCATCAAACTGGTGGCGCCGATAACCGCAAGATTGGATACAGGCGGGCTGTTTCTAATCAGTCTGGAATTGATACAGGATAATGATGATAACCAACTGGTGATGAGGCGGGCAATTCCAGATGCAGACAGCATCGACTTTGCCGCACTGGAACATTCAGAAAAAGTTGAAAAAATCGTGCTGGCAGACCATGTGGAGGAATTAAGTTTCGCCTATTTTGGTGCTGAAACCAAAGATGCCGAACCGCAATGGCAGGACCAATGGGGAAGCCGGGATAACCAACAGCAATTACCCTACCTGATCCGTATGCGGATTAAATTCAGTAACGGGCGCGCTTGGCCGGATTTAATAGTAGCGCCCTTAATTGGACCCGATACCGGCTGTGTTTGGGATAGCCCCTCCAACAAATGCGTACGTGGATAAAGACCGTGACTTATAAAAAGCAACAACACGGTATTGCACTGGTATTGGTGTTGTGGGCAACCACACTGTTGACAGTCATTGCTGCCAGCTTTGCTTTCAGCACGCGTACAGATACGCTGTTGGCGCAAAATCTGGCAGCGATTGCACGTGCCCAGGCAATAGCGGATGCCGGCGTACAACGAGCACTCTTTGAGCTGCTCAAGCCGGCTAGCGATTTGCAGCGATGGAAAGGCGATGGCATGCTGCATCAATGGGAATTCGGCGGAGCCAAGCTCAACATCACAATTCTGGATGCTGCCGGAAAAATTGACCTCAACAGCGCCTCGGACGATTTACTGATGGGCCTGTTCAAAAGTATCGGTATAACCGATGAAAAAAGTCATGTCTTGTTGGATACGATTACAGATTGGCGCGACAACGATGATTTGCCACGACCACAAGGTGCCGAAGCAGCCGAATACAAAGCTGCCGGATTGAAATATCGCCCGCCCAATTCTCCATTTGAAATAGTCAGCGAATTACGGCGAGTATTGGGCATGACACCCGACCTGTATACCCAACTAGAGGATGCACTGACTGTTGATTCCCATAAATCAGGAATAAATGCAGCCGTTGCCCCCAAAATAGTTTTACTGGCATTACCCGGCGCCAATGCAGAGCTGGTCGATGCTTATCTTGAAGCGCGTCAAAATGCCCTGGAAAAAAATCTACCGCCCCCACCATTTGCACCAGCTGCCGCGATCGTGGCAGATAATACCGACTCTACGTATAACATTCGAATCGAAGCAACATTACCGGATGGGACAGTGTTCATACGTGAAGCGGTAGTCAAAATTGATCTGGGTACTATACGCAAATTTGTTTTTCTTTCCTGGAAAGAAGGAAGTTGAGCCACTCGCTTCTACATTATCACCTACGAAAATTTCCCTCATTGCAATAGTATGTTATGTTCCCACTATCCAGAAAGCGATAATAATCATATATCGAACATGTTGTTATGAAGACATTTTAAGCAATTGACATATTACGTGGCTCATTCCTATAAGCCACACTCTAAATAACACGCCGTTTTAATTTTTTTGTAGCGAATATAAAGCTTTGGTTAAATTTAACGATATTTAGCATACTTGCCAACAAGTCTTGTGCGGGCGTTGTTGTATATTTCTGTTCTCAGAACAACACATTGAAGATATCCGAATACTAATTACCGATCGGGGAAATTTATAGTACTTAATTAGCTTTCACACACTACTTCTGTAGTCCTGAAACCCTATTATCATTATGCCCTTCTGCCTAGAAATTAGCAGAACGCCATGAATGCACTACAATTTTGATGACCACTAAAATTCAAACTGCACGCCAGCCACGCTTTACTTTTGACAGAAACTCACCGCTTGGGCGTTTTTGGCATTGGTGGTCGGGCGAACTTATTGCGCTCGTACCGCAATGGTTACAGCAATCCGGCACTACCGCCACCCACGGGCTTCTGATAGAAGTAACACCCCAAGCTGTTGTATTGTACCGCTGGCTGCAAGGCAGCTTAACCGAGCAAGGCCGAATCGATAGACAATCCGATGGTCATGATTCCCCGAAAATTGCTTTCCGGGCACTTTTTAGCAAACTACATAAACACAATGAATCGGTTGCATTATGGCTCACTGAAACTCAGTACTTGGTCAAGCAGATCGAATTACCCCTGGCGGCGGCCAAAAATCTGCGCCAAGTACTCGGTTTTGAAATGGATCGCCATACTCCGTTCAACGCGGAACAAGTCTATTTTGATTTTCGTGTGCTCGATGTAAATAATCCCAAAGAACGGCTTACCGTCAAACTTGTAGTAGTACCGCGCCCGGAAATGAATAAATCTCTCGATCTGCTGGAGCGATGGGGTGCACCAGCCAATGCCGCATTTGCCGCAAATACTGTACAAATCGGTGATGCCATCAACCTGATCCCGGCCGAGCACAACACAAACCACCCCTCCAAGCCCCGTGGAATCCACCTTGGCTTGTTACTGTTAACACTGGTCCTAGCAACGACCGCCGTCATTATCCCCCTCTGGCACAAACATCAAGCCGTGGTTGCCCTGCAACCAATCGTTGATCGCGCGAAGCAACAAGCAAAAGAGACGGACGCACTACGGCATGAGCAGGAAAAACTGGCCGCAGAATACAATTTTCTCTTGGACAAAAAGCAGGCAACCCCACCTTTAATCATTCTACTAGACGAGTTATCACGGTTATTGCCGGATGACACTTGGGTACAACAATTCAATCTCAAAGGACAAGAACTGCAAATCCAAGGGGAAACCGGCTCCTCATCGAAATTAATCGCCTTGATTGAAAACACCAAGATTTTGCATGACGCCAATTTTCGCTCACCGCTGACCAAAGGTAATATGCCAAACAGCGAGCATTACCACTTGGTGGCAAAAATAATGACAGTGCCTCCTACCGAAATCGGCGCGCCCGTATCCGGACAATCTGCACTGCAACCCTATCCATCCATTGGCATAAACAAACCCGATAGCAATACCGGCAAATCAGCGCAAGCCGTTTCCGAGTCCAACAAACTGGAAGCGGAAAAATTTGATTCGCCATTGCCGTTACGAACCCCGCCGCTCAAACCGATGTTACCTGCGTCAAATTCGCCTGTCACCAAAGAGACAACCAAAGCGATGCCAAATTCCGAGGCCAAACCCTGATGCGTACCCTCGGTAAAAATCAAAGTCGCAGCCTTGCCATTGGCTTGTTAATCCTATTTCTGACAATTGGCATTCTACTATTACTCATCCCGATCAATATGCTACATCGCCACTACGATCAGTCGTTGGATGATCTGGCCGATCATCTGGGGCGATACCGGCACATTGTCGCGACCCAGACCGAAATCCGGCTGGCACTCGATCAGGTGAAACAAAAAAATGGCCGCCAGCATTTCCTTAAAAACACTGGTGCCGCCTTGGCCGCATCAGAAATTCAAGAAACAGCAAAAAATCTGATCGAAATAAATGGTGGCGAATTGGTCAGCATGCAGGTCATGCCATTCAAGGACGACGGTGGCTATCGTCGTGTTGCAGTCAGTGTCCAATTTACCAGCAACATGTCCGCACTGAGAAAAATTCTTTACGCCACGGAGACCGCGCAACCCTATCTGCTGCTTGATAATATCAGCCTGCGCTCGCAAGCCACCGCATTAAACAGGGGAACCCCCCAGACAGATCCGGAACTCTTATCACAGTTTGATATATCGGGCTATGCATTAATGGCGGATAAAAAATGAAGCGGCCCTTTGAACCCCGTCATTTCTTAAACATAGTATTCTTGGCAATACTCATATTGCTAATCTGGACGATAGGCACTGAACTGGGTTGGGGTACCCGAATCAACACTCCCTTACCACAACCAACACCACAAAAAAATCGTCCCGCCGCACTGCCTTTACAGCCGGCGTTCGTCTTGCAGCCATTAAACTCCTATACAACAATCTTGGATCGGCCGCTGTTTACACCAAACCGTCACTCATTACCAGCGACACCCACTCTTCATCAACACAAAACATCGACTACATCTACTCGCCACTCGCCACCTCCGCCCCTATTACCCGTCCCGGTAGAGCCTCCCCAACCGACTATGCGTAAAGGGCAATTTATTCTGGATGGCATCATTATCACTAAAGACAAAAATATTGCGTTGTTACGTGAAGAAATTACCCGTAAGGTGATACGCGTTGAACTGGGTCAAGAAATCAACGGCATGCTGATTGAAAAATTGGATCGCGACAGAATCACTCTCAAGCAGGGTGACGAACGCGAAGAGTTAGTATTGAAAATAAAAACCGGGCCAAATCCACCGGGAAAGCCTGCTGGCCTGAGCATACCAACACAAATTGCCACACCTGCTACGCCGCCGTCTAACACAGCAAATACAGTACCGACGGACAATATTAACGACCCCCGGTCTATTTTTGAACTCCGCCGGTCAATACGACAACAGCCACCGGAATAACGGATAACTTTTGATGTAGGTTTTCTTTCAAATAACAACATCCTCACGCGGGTGAAAATTAACGTATTTTTAAATAAATAGCCGTAAATGCCGAAATAAAATGATGACTCTTGACCGCATCGAAATATTTTCAACCGGGAACGACTATATTTACTACTGAATTACAGTTCGCCGATGCAACCCAAGAACAACAGATTCATTGCCAGACAAGAAGAAAAGCTGATAACCTGAATCGGACACATTAAACGCAAACAGCCGCTAACAAGACAATTTTACTGAGATCATCCTGTTAAAAGACTAATATGCGCTTAAAAATGAAAAGAACATGAGCACAAACATAACTTACCTGCGATTAATTCTAATAATAATCACACTCCCGTTACTGGGGGGGTGTACCGCTTTTTTCAAAATGTTTGACATTCAGAGAAACGATGAAAAAAAAGAGGATGAAAAGAAGATCGAAAAAATCGCTGAATCTCGTCCCGTAACACAAAACATCAGCGATGTCGCAACCCCGCGCAAAAAAGAAGATAGCCCCGCAGTTACTGATAGCCATGAAAAAGACAAACTGTACTACCCGGGCACCGGAGAATTTATAAAAGCGCCAACACCTGTCGCAACCGCAGCCAAGTCGGCTGCTGGAGACGAAATGATGCTTAATTTCGAGGGGGCGGACTTACGCGAAGTCGTCAAAGCAATTATCGGCGACATCTTCAATGAAACCTATATCATTGACCCAAAAGTGCAAGGGGTCATTAACTTACACACGAGCAGCCCTATCCAGCGAAAAGATTTATTGCCCACACTGGAAACCATGTTGCGCATGAATGGTGCGGCAATTATCAGGGAAGCGGGCACCTACAAAATAGTGCCGGCCGCTACTGCCACGCGCGGTTCAATCACACCACAACTGGGTGACGGCAACATATTATTGCAAAGTGGCCGCGGCTACAGTGTGCAAATTACGCCGTTAAAATTTATTGCGGCCAAGGAAATGGTAAAAATTCTTGAGCCGTTCGTTACGGAAGCAAGTGCCGTGCGTATTGATGAAGCAAGAAACCTGTTGATTCTTTCCGGTACCGAGCGCGAATTGAAACATCTGCGGGATACCATTGCCATGTTCGATGTGGATTGGCTATCCGGAATGTCGGTCGCCTTATTCACACTGCAAAATGTTGAGGTCAAAACCGCTGTGGCTGATCTCAATAAAATTTTTGGTGCTCAAGCGCTAAGTCCGTTGGCCGGAGTAGTCAAGCTGATGCCCATTGAGCGCCTCAATGCCATTTTAGTAATCACTCAACAACCCAGATATCTGGAACAGGCGAGAATCTGGATTGATCGTTTGGATCACACCAGCGGATCTGCCGGCGGTATGCGCTTATTCGTTTATCCGGTACAGAATGGACAGGCTGAAAAACTGGCGACATTGCTCAACAATGTATTCAACAAATCATCAACACCGACCACGTCCCCGCCAGCTCTTGCTCCCGGCCTGGCTCCAGCTGAAGTAAAATCAACCGAGTCCCCACCAGTGGCGGATGCAGCCCCGGAACATCAAACAACGGCTGGCGACAATGTTGCCGTTAAAGGCGACGTTCGCGTACTCGCCGATAAAGACAATAACGCACTGTTAATTCTTGCCTCACCAACCAATTATGAAAAAATTGAAGCTGCTATTCGCAAACTGGATGTACCCCCTCGGCAGGTTTTAATCGATGTCACCATTGCAGAAGTCACGTTAACAGGTGATTTGCAATACGGTCTGGAGTGGGCCTTTAATCGTGGAAAAAACGGCAAGGGGAAACTCGACACGGGTGATGCCGGAATTAGTGCTTTAGCCCCCGGCTTTTCCTATGTGCTGAATAATTCCAATGTATCCGGAGGAATAGCCTCCGCGCTCAATTTGTTAGCATCCGATTCACGCGTCAAAGTGATTTCATCGCCACACATAATGGTCACCGACAACCAAACTGCCAAAATTCAGGTCGGCGATCGAGTACCTATCACCAGTCAAAGCCAATCAGTTTTAGGCTCCGCTACAGGGCTTATTGCCTCAATCCAATATGTTGACACCGGAATTTTACTAACGGTTACACCACGTATCAATATCGGCGGTCAAGTCACCATGGACATCAATCAGGAAGTGAGTGCTGCCTCAATAACCACAACATCCTCAATCGATTCGCCCACTATCAGCAAACGGGCGGTAAAAACCACGGTGGTAGTAAAATCCGGGGAGACAATGGTATTGGGTGGATTGATTACGGATAACAAAACCATCGCCAGTAGCGGATTGCCGTATTTATCTAAAATTCCCTATATTGGTGGATTATTCGGCACCCAGTCTTTTAACAATAACCGCACTGAACTGGTTCTTATGATAACCCCACGCCTACTATCCAACAACCAGCAAGCAATTGATGTTAGTGAAGAATTCCGCAGAAAACTAGGTGGTTTAAGTGACATCATGGAAAGCATCGGAAAACCCAATTTCGTTCCCAAAAAACCTGCCGGATTAAATGAACTTTTAGAAAAAAGTTGAAATTCCAGCAGCACGCTTAACCCAATAAAATAGGCAAGTTAAATGGGCCAAATTACCCGGATAACTTCTGCTCGCCTTACAAATATTGAAACCCCGATATACTGCAAAAGCTTGATGAATCCTGCATTTCTCCTGGAAACAAAAAAGTATAATGTTCCACGCCTACTTATTTTTACAAGTCATGCATGAACTAACCATTATCTGTTTTATTGCCTCGTAATTTATACTTTTCCAGTAATTTCTACAATTCAGGAGATATAAAACCATGCACCTCGATACCTATTTTTCAACACCGGTTTGGTGGGATAAGCTCAACCTTGATGTTGATGCCATTATGAATTTTTGTCATCAATTGAGACAATCCGATCCGCATGGAAATGATGTTAGCAACGTTGGCGGTTGGCAATCAAAAGAATTTTATTACGGTGATCACCCCGAGTTAACACCTTTGTTAAACGAAATTTTACGCAGATCAAAAAAATGTTTATCTGATTTTGGGTACGATGAGATAAATTTCGAAACTTATATGGACAATGTGTGGGTAAACATCAACAACCTAAACAATTACAATAAAATTCATATTCATTGCTCCGCATTTGTATCCGGTGCATATTACGTTACTGATTCTGAAGCCCAAATAGAGTTTTACAGAAATTTTCAAGAACAATATTCCATAGAATCGTTAGCACCCATTTCACAGCTTAACGCAATTAATGCACCAAAATTTTCATATCCGGCGAGGAAAAATCATTTAGTCATGTTTCCATCCTGGCTGCCCCATTCAGTAGAACCTAACCAGGCAGACGTTGAAAGAATATCCATATCCTTTAACGTAAGAATACGAAAAAAAGGATCTGTTAGATAACAATTCCCCCTCATTTCATGCCGCTAAACAGGGGGGGTTACCGAAAGGTTTTTAACGCATCCGCTACGGTCGGATAACGCAATGCTATTTTCAATTCGCGTTTCATGCGTGTATTTGTCAAGCGGCGAGATTCGTTAATAAATGAAAGCAACGTCTTTGGCAAAGTCTGTTGCGCCTGTTCACGACTGATACGCGGCACACGCGGTAAGCCAAATGCATCTGCCACGCTATCGAAATAATCTCCCATCTTAAGTTCACTGTCATCACTGGTGTGATACACCCGGTTCGATTTTGCATAGCGCAATGATGACATCACAATACGCGCCAGGTCATCTGCATGAATATGATTGGTATGGCTGTCTTCTGTTGTAACAATTGCGGGTGTCCCTTGCTGCAAACGCTGCAACGGTAACCGATCCGCAGCATAGATACCCGGTACGCGCAGAATAATGGCTCGCACTCCGGTGCGTGCGGCCCAGCTGCGAACTTTATTTTCCGCATCCACCCTACGCCGGGCACGCTCAGTCTGGGCATTCAATACATGCGTCTCCGTGACAACCGCCCCGGCACAATCGCCATATACGCCACTAGTACTGATGTACACAAAACACTTCGGCCGTGTACTGCACGACAAAACGGCTAACAGATTGCGGATTCGCGTGTCGCTTTGACCAATATTCGGTGGCGGCGCAAAATACAATACCGTGTGCGCCAACCCGGCAAACCGACCCAAATCAGGCATATCATCCAAATCGCCCGGTAACGGCATAATATTTTCAGCACGCAACGCGGTGAAACGCTCTCTATTACGTAACAAGCCGAACAGACGGTAACGACAGCTTGCCAGGCGTGCAACCCGCATGGCAATATCACCACAACCAACAATCAAGATTCGTTTCATTGCGTAATTATGCGTTAAAATCCCCCCTTTTGCTCACGCAGCATCCTCAAGATATTCATGGCATTCACCGTTCTTATTAAACCGAGCGACCACAATTTCACCATGGACGCCGACGAAACCGTCCTTGAAGCGGGACTCAGGCATGGCTTTGTTTTGCCTTATAGTTGCCGTGAAGGCGCATGTGGAACATGCAAAAGCACGTTACTGCAAGGTACCGTGGATTATGAAAAATCCGAAGACAGCATTCTAAGTGACGAAGAAAAAGCAGCCGGCATAGCTCTGTTGTGTTGTGCCAGACCCAAGTCCGACCTGATCATCGAGTGCCGCGAAGTAAGCGCTGCAAAAGATATCCCGATAAAAACTTTACCTTGTCGCGTGCACAAGCTGGTACGACTTGATGATGTCATGGTGCTATACCTTAAATTACCGGCCAACGAACACTTACAATTTCTTGCGGGGCAATATATCGATATTCTCATTAAAGGGGGTAAAGCACGCAGCTTTTCGCTGGCCAATGCACCACATGATGATGAACTTCTACAGCTGCACATTCGTAATATTCCGGATGGGGAGTTCACAAAACACGTGTTCAACAATATGAAAGAACGGGATATTTTACGTTTTAAAGGACCTCTCGGTTCCTTTTTTCTACGAGAAGAAAGCGATAAACCTATAATATTTGTCGCCAGTGGTACCGGTTTCGCACCGATCAAATCCATCATTGAACATGCACTGCACGTTGGCATAAAACGAACCATGCATTTGTATTGGGGAACACTTAAATTAAGCGATCTCTATATGATAGATAAAGCCAAAGAATGGGAAACCCATGGCATAAAATTCACACCGGTCTTATCAGACGCTTTACCGTCAGATAAATGGCAAGGCAGAACAGGCTTCGTACATGAGGCGGTATTGGCAGATTACCCCGATTTGTCCGGTTACCAGGTGTATGCTTGCGGTGCCCCGGTTGTAGTGACGGCAGCTCACCGCGACTTCACAACCTTGCGCGGATTACCCAATGAAGAATTCTTTTCAGACGCATTTACTCCGGCAGTCAAAATTTAATTTCAATCGCACCTCGACTTGCTATACTTCCTTGCGTTAAATTTGTTTCCCGGTGAGTGTGGGTAACCAAAGTAACGGTACCAACCCTCACGGATTGTCAGGGTCAGCATCATTCCGCATAAACTGAATACGGTGCAGTTGTGCATACACATGGCCTCGGGCAAGCAATTCCTGATGAGTGCCCACTTCAACAATCTCACCTTTCTGCAAGACGACAATTCTGTCGGCTTTTTCAATGGTAGACAACCGATGGGCAATAACCAAAGTGGTGCGCCCGCGCATTAGCGTTTCCAGCGCGGCTTGCACATGGCGCTCGGATTCACTATCCAAGGCGGACGTAGCTTCATCCAAAATGAGAATCGGCGCGTTCTTGAGAATAGCACGGGCAATAGCAATCCGTTGGCGCTGCCCACCGGACATACGCACACCCCGTTCACCCACCAATGTCTGCAAACCTTGTGGCATCTCACGAATAAATTCCATAGCATGAGCCGCTTGTGCAGCGGCAATTATTTCCGCCTCCGGCACATCCCGCATTTGACCATAGGCAATGTTGGCCGCCACCGTATCATTGAATAGCACCACTTCCTGGCTTACCAACGCAATATTTGAACGTAGGCTGTCCAGCGTAAGCTCCACTAAATCACTACCATCCAGCGTGATACGCCCTCTGTTCGGAGAATAAAAGCGCGGTACGAGATTAGCCAGCGTACTTTTGCCACTGCCCGAAGCACCAACCAGCGCAACGGTTTCACCTGCGGGAATTTCCAAATTTATATTCTTTAATGCCAGCTTTTCCTTATCTTGATAAGCAAAACTTACATTCTCAAATTGCAACCTGCCTGAAGTGCGAGTTATCACTTTACTGCCGGTATCCGTTTCACCAGAAGTATCCAATAACTCGAACACGCTTTCTGAAGCAGCCAATCCGCGCTGCATATGTTCGCTGACACCGGCAAGTCGTTTTAACGGTGGGGTCAACATTAACATCGCGGTAATAAAGGAAAGGAATCCTCCCACCGTGGTTTCATCGCTACGCGATTGTTCGGTGGCAAGATAAACAATGACTGCCAGCGCAATAGCTGCCACCATCTGCACAATGGGTATATTGGCTGCAGCGGCTGTGGCCTGTTTCATGGCATGACGACGCACCCAGTTTGCCTGACTATTAAATCGGTGGCGTTCATATTCCTGCCCACCAAAAAGTTTAACCACCTTGTGTGCCGACACACTTTCTTCAATTACTTGAGTAATATCTCCCATCGCACGCTGTGAGTTGCGGCTGGCTACCCGCAAACGACGACTGACAGTTCTCATAATAAATACAATGACAGGCGCCATTATCAGACTGAGGAGAGTAAGTTTCCAATTCAGATAAAAAAGCCAGCCCAGCAATCCCGCAATCATTATGGAATCACGCGTACCAATTGTTACTACCGTTGTGGCAGCGGCTGTTACCTGCGTTACATCAAAGGTCAATTTTGAAATTAAATTGCCCGTTGCATGATCATCATAAAACCGCGCGGATAAAGTAAGCAATTTGCTGAACATTGCCTCACGCAAATCCATCACTGCCTTATTTCCCACCCACGTAATAGTATATGTGGCGGCAAACGTAGATACACCGCGCACCAAAAATACGGCCAAAATATACAACGGGATTAACCGAATAGTAAGCTCATCTTTATGCACAAATGTGCCATCCAAAATGGTCTTC
>JBIIMQ010000143.1:0-4390 GCA_044337935.1 Candidatus Nitrotoga sp. | reverse complement strand
CTCCGCGCCGCGCCGCCATACTTCTGCCAAGCGTCTTCAGCTGACTTTGATCCAGCAAGCTTTCCGCTTGCGGCAATAACTGCGCATTCTCTAAAGTGACATGGCGATCATGCACCTGAATGAAATGTTCCACCACTTGACTGTCCAATTCTGCCGCCCGACCTTCCGCAATAGCCAGCAACGACGGGTGCAACTGCTGCCATGCCGCATCCAGCACCCTGTGCTCGTCCAGCAAGCGCGCAATTAATCCATGTACCTTTGTGTTTGATGTGGCCAACAGCTGCGGAAATAAATCCTGCTCTTCGTCAAGATGATGTTTTTTTCCGGCGGAATCAAAATAGCGCAGAATACCCTGCGCCGCCTGTCGCGCTTGCGTATCGCAACCATGGGCAGACAGGTGTTGCAGTAATTTGCGTAGCGTAACGCACTGAGCCTGTATTTTGCCATGACACGCCTGCAACATTTCCAGCGGGTTATCGAAGCCGGAAACGAATGTACCCCCTGCCAACACGTCACTCATCGCTGCTCCTTTGCATTACAAGCCCGTCTGTATACGAATCAGGTGCTAACTTTACCACCACGATTCCGCGCATGCTCGATGGCCCGCTTGTAAATATCGAGCAAGTCTTCTTCACTAACATCAATCACGCCATCCATTTGAGTGAGCGCCTGTTCAATATCGGCTATTTCCAGCTGAATATATCTGGGCTGCATATTGGTCTGTATCACGGGGGGGGGCGTATGTCGCATTGGGTAATGACGGCCGGGAATAAAATTGTTAATCAACAACGCCAATGCCAAGGAGATTAAGACATTGGCCAGCACGATACATATTACCCATGGCCAACCCATAAGATGAAATTGTGCGCTGTACAACACTAATGTGAGGGCTGTAGCGGCACCCGGCGGATGCAAGCAATTCAGGTAATGCATCAGAAAAATAGCCAATCCCACTGCACAGCCTGCGGCTAACAATGGATCGCCCACGAGATGACTGCATATCCAACCCGCCAGCGCCGAGATTAAATGACCGCCCAATACAGGCCACGGCTGCGCCATGGGGCTATGCGGTGCGGCAAAAAGAAGTACCGCCGAGGCAGCAATCGAACCCAGCATGACCAATGGATAATCGAACTGTGGCAGGTATTTGAGTGCCACTCCCAGGAGCAGAATGGCGACGCCACCGATCAAACCGTTGCGTATTTTTTCGGTGAACGAAATGGGTGCGGTATGTACTTTAAACGACAGAATAAACTCTTTAAAATCCATGATGTCTGATTTCTTTTCTGGCTAATTGTAAAATAGGGTTGCCGATGAATCAGGTTCAATAGCGGATTTTAAACCTGGTCACCAAACAAATTCACTAATCCATCCAACCCCACAAAGTTAAACGCATAACTGGCCTGCGCGAGCACGACCGGTTTGGCGTGATAAGCAATGCTGATGCCGGCTTGCGCCATCATTTTAAGGTCGTTTGCACCATCACCCAAAGCAATAACCTGTTCTGCCCTCAGCTTCAATTCATCACGGATACGCACCAGCCAATCGGCTTTGCCTTGTGCGTCAAGGATATGCCCAAGCAGTTTACCGGTCAATTTTCCATTAATGATTTCCAGCGTATTGGCATGTGCGTAATCAAGCCCCAAGCGTTGTTTTAAGCGGTTGGAAAAAAAGGTAAAGCCCCCGGATACCAGCATGGTTTTTATACCGTATGATTTTAGTTTGACCAACATCAACTCGGCACCGGGATTAAGTTGCAGACGTTCATCATATACTCGCTGCAACGCACTTTCTTCAAGCCCGGCCAGCAAAGCCACTCGGCGACGCAGACTTTCACTGAAATCAATCTCACCACGCATTGCGGCTTCGGTAATAGCCGCCACCTGCGGTTTGATGTTGATCATATCGGCGATCTCGTCGATACATTCTATGGAAATAAGGGTGGAGTCCATATCCATCACAACCAGGCCGAAATCTGATAAATGCTGGCCGGGACGAATAAAGCCATAGTCCAGTTGATGTTCACGACAATAAGCAGCAACGGCATCATGCGGCTTGGTATCGTACAACCGGTAACAGTATGCCGAAACTGGCTCCACACGGGATGCGATGGTGAGACCGGCAAGATAATTCAGCTGAGCCGGAGCAATGTCCCGAATACCTTGAATAATGAGATTCATGAGTTTATAAAATATTATTGGAATGCAACGAGAAATAGCAGTCGGTTTCCCCTCGCAGGCGGAAAAAATAATGAATGCACGAAACCAAATAACTCACGATAATTCATTAAAGAAATTCTTGATGGCCAATACGCGCTGACCAATATCGCTATATTTTAATTCAATTCTCAACTTATCCTGACCGCACAGTTTGTACTGGCGTTTACTTTGGATAAGCGTGATGATCCGCATTGGATCGATGGGTGGATTAGGCAGGAACTGAATTTGAATCGCCTCGCCGGACGCATCCACTTTGATAATACCGTACTGCTTGGCTGCGATACGCAGGCGGTGACAATCAAGCAATGTTTGGGTGGGCGGCGGCGGCAAACCAAACCGGTCTATCAATTCCTGATGCATATCATCCAATTTCTCTGATGTGGCACAGTTAGCCAGACGTTTGTACAGCACCAGCCGCTGATGAATGTCCCCACAGTAATCGTTGGGCAGCAACGCGGGCGTGTGCAAATTGATCTCGGTGGTGACGCCCAGCGGGTGTGCCATGTCCGGCTCACGGCCCATTTTCAGCGAAGTAACGGCCGCGTTGAGCATATCCGCGTAAAGCGAGAAACCAATCTCGTGCATCTCGCCGCTTTGTGATTCACCCAATACTTCACCCGCACCGCGAATTTCCAGATCATGCATTGCAAGATAAAAGCCGCTTCCCAATTGCTCCATCGCCTGAATTGCTTCCAGTCTTTTCTTCGCCTGCGCGGTCAACCCCTCCATATTGTCCACCAACAAATAGGCATACGCCTGGTGGTGCGAGCGCCCAACCCGACCACGCAATTGGTGCAGCTGCGCCAATCCAAAACGGTCTGCTCGGTTCATGATGATTGTATTGGCGGTAGGGACATCGATACCGGTCTCAATGATGGTGGTGCACAACAGCACATTGAAGCGTTGCTGGTAAAAATCGCGCATAACCGCTTCCAAATCACGTTCACCCATCTGGCCGTGCGCCACACGGATACGCGCTTCGGGCAATAATTCTTCCAATTTTTCCGCCATATTGGCGATGGTTTCCACCTCATTATGCAGAAAATAAATTTGGCCGCCGCGTTTCAATTCGCGCAGCACCGCTTCACGAATAACACCCTGACTGTAGTTGCTGACAAAGGTCTTGATTGACAACCGGCGCTGCGGTGCCGTGGCAATTACCGAAAAATCACGCAACCCTTCCAGCGACATTGCCAGCGTTCGTGGAATCGGCGTGGCGGTCAGGGTTAGAACATCAACTTCGGCGCGCAGTGCCTTGAGCCGCTCCTTTTGCTGCACGCCAAACCGGTGCTCTTCATCAATGATAATCAAGCCCAGATTTTTAAATTTAACCCCTTTCTGGATTAGCTTGTGCGTGCCAATGATGATATCCAGCTTGCCCTCTTCCATATCTTTCAATGCCTGAGTTTGTTCCTTGGCAGAACGGAAGCGCGAAAGTTCGCCAATTTTGACGGGCCAATCGGAAAAACGATTACAGAAATTCTGGAAATGCTGCTCTGTAAGCAGCGTAGTGGGAACCAGCACCGCGACTTGCTTACCATCCATTGCCGCAATAAAAGCTGCACGCAAAGCGACCTCTGTTTTACCAAAACCCACATCACCGCAAATTAGCCGGTCCATAGGCTTCCCGCTTTGCAGATCGGCCACCACTGCCTTAATGGCGGTGGCCTGGTCGGGCGTCTCTTCAAAGCCAAACCCGGCGGCGAACGCTTCATAATCATGTTGCGATAATTTGAATTGGTGGCCTTTACGCGTGGCGCGCTGTGCATACAGATTCAACAATTCGGCGGCGGTATCGCGCACTTGCTGCATAGCGCGACGTTTGGCTTTATCCCAAGCGCCGCTGCCCAGCTTATGCAACGGTGCGGTTTCCGACGCGCCACCACTGTAGCGGCTAATTACATGCAACTGCGCCACTGGGATATATAATTTGTCCCCATCGGCATATTCCAGCAATAAAAATTCATTCTCACCTTCGCCAAGATCAAGGCTCACCAAACCATGATAACGCGCAATGCCATGCTGCTCATGCACGACAGGATCACCCGGCTTGAGTTCGGATAGATCACGCAGCATTCCTTCCACATTGATCTTCTTTGCATTGCGTGCAATTCGGCTGCGAGGTTGCGCGGCATATAGCTCGCTTTCCGTAATAATCGCCAATTGCTCGT
>JBIIMQ010000142.1:0-4420 GCA_044337935.1 Candidatus Nitrotoga sp. | reverse complement strand
ACAGGTTATTCAAACCTGATAAACCGAACCAGCATTACTTCCAGATTGACCAGTGCATTTATCAGAATTCATAGTAATCCCTCCCAAACATACTATATTGAATAGAATAATATTTGTATTTCAAAGCAATTAACACGCACAAATAAAATATAATCACTCGCAAACATTTCCCGCACTAAAACTGTCGGGTTTAAACACTGCTCTCGTTTCAAAAAAATTGATTGATCCGTTGAAAATCCTGTTATTCCATTTGTAACAAATGACAGCCCGGAATTGCATCAAACTATCGGTAGGAACGTTGAATGAAGAATAAAACTATTGGGATTATGATCGGTGTTTTAGTGGCTGCCGGAGCGCTTGCGTTCTTTTTATTATTTGGAAAACAGGAAAAGCAAACCCCGCCAACCGGGCGGGGCGGCATGGATGGGGCAAACCGGGCTGTGCCGGTCACGGTTGCTACCGCCCGGACAGGTGACATCGATATCGTGATCAATGCATTGGGTACCGTTACTGCACGCAACACGGCAACGGTCAAACCCCGCGTCGACGGCCAACTTATACGAGTTCCATTCACTGAAGGTCAAATGGTAAAGGTCGGCGATTTACTTGCAGAAATTGACCCGCGCCCTTTTCAAATGCAACTCGATCAAGCAAACGGGCAGTTAATACGGGATCAAGCCTTGCTTGCCAATGCACGACTTGATCAATCTCGTTATCGCGGCCTGCTGGCGAAGGATTCTATCGCCCGACAACAAGTCGACTCCCAAGATGCACTGGTCAAACAATATGAAGGAACGGTGCAGACGGATAAAGCGCTTGTCGATAACGCCAAACTCCAGCTTGCTTTCACCCGCGTTACCGCACCGATTGCCGGTCGCCTTGGGTTGCGTCTGGTTGACACGGGCAATATGGTTCACGCTACCGATGCAAATGGCTTGGTCGTTATTACCCAGACCCAGCCGATTACCGTTATTTTCTCGATCCCGTCGGACAATCTTGCCGCAGTCGTATCCAAAATTAATGACCATCAACAACTGATGGTAGAGGCATGGGATCGTGATGACAAAAACAAATTGGCAACCGGCGTACTGCTAACGGTGGACAACCAGATTGATACGACCACCGGAACTGTCAAACTTAAGGCAGAGTTCACGAATACTGACAATACCCTTTTCCCGAACCAGTTCGTCAATATCCACTTGCGCACTGAAACCCGACATGACGTTATTTTGGTTCCCACTTCGGCATCCCAACGTGGCACACAGGGGACATTCTTTTATGTAGTGGATGAAAATAAAACCGTAAGCCTGCGACCGGTCGTATTGGGGCAAATTTCGGGCAATATGATGGCGGTCGAAAAAGGCCTGGCTCCCGGAGAGAAAGTCGTAACAGACGGTGCGGACAAACTGCGTCAAGGCGCAAAAGTGGAGATAAACGTCCCCGGCGAACGGGGGGGTGAAGGTAAAGGCCCGCCCAAAGGTGATCGGCGCCAGAATCGGCGCAAACCCCCGACTGATGGCAAAGACGGGGCATGAACTTTTCACGTTTATTTATTATCCGGCCAGTTGCAACCACACTGCTGATGGCCGCCATCCTGCTGTCAGGTTTGCTGGCCTATCGTTTGTTGCCGGTTTCAGCCTTGCCGGAAGTTGATTATCCGACGATTCAAGTCACCACTTTCTACCCCGGCGCCAGCCCGGACGTGACCACCTCCTCGATTACCGCACCGCTGGAACGCCAGTTCGGCCAAATGCCCGGCCTAAACCAGATGTCTTCCAGCAGCTCGGGCGGCGCCTCGGTCATCACACTGCAGTTTGGACTCAATCTCAATCTTGATGTGGCCGAACAGGAAGTACAGGCAGCTATTAATGCCGCCGCTTCATTCCTGCCTGCCGATCTGCCCATGCCGCCGGTTTACAGCAAGGTTAATCCGGCCGACGCACCTATCGTAACTATGGCCGTCACATCTGAAACACTGCCACTACCGAAAGTACAAGACCTGGTGGATACCCGTCTGGCACAGAAACTGTCGCAATTGCCGGGCGTCGGTCTGGTGAGCATGGGCGGCGGTCAACGGCCTGCGGTTCGCATTCAGGCCAATCCAAAAGCACTGGCCGCAAACGGGCTCAATCTCGATGATATTCGTGTCGCGATCGGCAATGCCAACGTCAATATCGCAAAAGGGAGCTTTGATGGCGCAACGCGAGCCTCGACCCTGGATGCCAACGATCAGCTCAAGTCAGCCGATGAATACCGCAATCTTGTTATCGCCTGGCGCAACGGCGCTCCGATTCGGTTAAGCGACGTAGCTGAAACCATTGATGGCGCCGAAAACACGCATCTGGCTGCCTGGGCTGACCAAACCCGCGCCGTCATCCTGAATATTCGGCGTCAACCCGGAGCCAACGTTATCGAAACGGTGGATCGTATCAAGAAAATTTTGCCGCAGCTGCAAGCCACGCTACCCGGATCCATCCATGTCAAGATTCTCACGGATCGCACAACTACAATCCGCGCCTCGGTGGAAGATGTGCGCTTCGAATTAATACTTTCTGTTGCACTCGTAGTGATGGTTATCTTCCTGTTTTTACGTAACGCCTACGCCACCCTCATCCCCGGCATCGCCGTACCACTGTCGCTTATCGGTACTTTTGGCGTGATGTATCTGGCCGGGTTCAGCATCAACAACTTGACCCTGATGGCGCTGACGATTGCCACCGGATTCGTGGTGGATGACGCGATCGTAATGATTGAGAACATCACGCGTTACATCGAAGCTGGCGAACCGCCCCTGCAGGCGGCTCTCAAGGGCGCAAAGCAAATAAGCTTTACGATCATCTCGATGACTTTTTCACTGATCGCCGTCCTGATTCCGCTGCTATTCATGGGCGATGTGGTTGGCCGGTTATTCCGCGAATTCGCCATCACATTGGCGGTATCCATTCTAATTTCTGCCGTGGTCTCGCTCACCCTTACGCCCATGATGTGCGCCAAACTGCTGCGTCATGTGCCGGTTGCCGAACAAGGCCGGTTCTATCGCAGGAGCGGCGCTTTTTTCGACGGGCTGATCGCACGGTATGGCGTGATGCTCAACCGGACACTAGACCATCAATTTGCCACCTTGCTAGTGGCCGGTGCCACACTATGCCTAACCGTGCTGCTCTATATGTTCATCCCGAAAGGTTTCTTTCCGGTGCAGGACACCGGAGTCATTCAAGGCATCACACAAGCGCCCCAATCTATCTCTTTTGCGGCCATGGCCGAGCGGCAACAAGCGCTTGCTCAAATTATTTTGCAGGATCCCGCAGTAGAAAGCCTGTCATCATTCATCGGCGTTGATGGCACCAATACCACGCTCAACAGTGGCCGCATGCTGATTAACCTCAAATCCAAAAATGCGCGTAATGCGGATGCCAGTGGTGTGATTCGTCGCCTGCAAAATAATCTGGCCCAGGTACCGGGAATAGAAATGTACATGCAGCCGATGCAGGATCTGACCATTGAAACGCGGGTGAGCAGCACGCAATACCAATTCAGTGTCGAAGACGTCAATCCGGCCGAGTTGGCCGAATGGGCGCCCAAATTACTGGAACGTCTGCGCAAATTGCCGGAACTTGTTGACGTCGACAGCGACATTCAAAATCTGGGCTTGCAGGCCTATATCGATATCGACCGCGATACCGCCAGCAGGCTAGGCATCACTCCTGCGGCAATAGACAACACTTTATACAATGCCTTCGGCCAGCGGCTTATCTCCACCATCTTCACCCAATCCAGCCTGTATCGCGTTGTACTGGAAGTCAAGCCGGAATCCCAGCAAGGGCCGGAGGCTTTAAATGAAATTTACGTTATCGCCCTGAATGGAAGCCAGGTACCGCTATCGTCGATTGCCCGTATTTCAGAACGCACCACTCCCCTGTCCGTCAACCATATCGACCAGTTCCCCGCTGCCACCATTTCCTTTAATTTGGCACCCGGTGCTTCGTTGGGCAAAGCAGTGCAGGCTATCCGCACCGCAGAACAGGAAATTGGATTACCTGCCAGTATTCAAACCGGTTTTCAGGGAGCAGCTCTGGCGTTTCAGGCTTCCTTGAGCAATATGCTGTTATTGATTCTGGCGGCAATCATTACCATGTACATCGTGCTCGGCGTTCTCTACGAGAGCTACATTCATCCGATCACCATTCTGTCCACCCTTCCTTCCGCCGGAGTCGGGGCATTGTTGGCGCTGCTGGTATCGCGTACCGATCTTGGCGTCATCGGCATTATCGGCATCATTCTGCTAATCGGTATCGTTAAAAAAAATGCAATCATGATGATCGATTTCGCACTGGATGCGGAACGCACACAGGGAAAAACACCGCGCGAAGCAATCGTTGAAGCCTGCCTGTTACGGTTTCGGCCAATTCTGATGACGACC
>JBIIMQ010000141.1:0-4425 GCA_044337935.1 Candidatus Nitrotoga sp. | reverse complement strand
ATCGATTCTATCGTCGCCCACAGCGAAGGGTATTCACTGCGATGCTCTTGCACCAGACGGACTGCTCGTTCTTTTACTTCGGGGGAATATTTGTTTGTCTTGTTCATGGCTCCATTCTCTCAAGATTCGGAGCCTTCCCAAAACACGGGGTGATTCAGACCGAGACATTGTATTAGTCCGTGCTGACACTAGCGAGGATGTTCGCTTAGCGTTCCGAAATTACTTCACAGATGCTCGCGAATTCGTTCGACTCGTTGATGCTGCTTGTACCAAGTTAAGTGGAAGGCAAGTTCTGAAGTAATTGGGTATAAATCGAATTCACCGAACAATTAGGTCGCCATAGCTGACACTTGTCCGTATTTTGTTTAAAATGATGGCCATATTTCAATAGGAGTTTGAATTCATGACCTACGTAGTTACCGAAGCTTGTATTAAATGCAAATATACTGACTGTGTTGAAGTGTGCCCGGTGGATTGTTTTTATGAAGGGCCGAACAGCTTAGTGATTGATCCGGATGAGTGTATCGATTGCACGCTGTGTGTTGCCGAATGCCCGGTCAATGCGATTTATGCCGAGGATGATTTGCCGGAAGACCAGCAACAGTTCAGCGCGCTGAATGCCGAGCTGTGCAAAGTATGGAAGTGTATCGTCGAGAAAAAAGAGCCACCCGCCGATGCGGATGAGTGGAAAGATGTGAAGAACAAGCTCCATCTGTTGGAGAGGGAATTTGCTCCCGGCGAAGAGGAACGGAATTATCCCGGTGGATCAAAGGATGGCAAGGATGAAGATGGCCTGACGGGAATGGATAAGCTGCTGATGCGCTGATTTTATTCTGCCTTGTTGTTTCAGTGGTATCGCTGAAGGCTCATGGTTCCAAGTGCCGCACTGTACACCGGTGCGGCACGTGTTTTATGCCTCGTTCAATCGATAAATATTGATAACGCTCACCTGCGCGGGAATGACGATAGAGGTAATAAGCGTTGAGCCCGATACCGCAAAGTAATTCACCCACCGCTACTGTCTTTTTTGATTCTGTTGCACGTGCCATTCTGGCGCGGCATTCCCACGAAATACCGGATTTACGTCGCGTCAGGGTATTGTTGCCCAATTACCATGTGTCGCAACCATTGGCGCAAAGTTTGGCACGTGTGGCCAGTATGCCTGCAATTTTGTTGCCGCAGATGGTTACGCTCCAAGACTGGATTCAGTCTGTTCCCTGCGCATTGTCTGTTACTCCCGACACGTGCCGTCTCACCGCTTTGTATCAGGCGCTGCGTGCGCGGCGTTGGTTTGCCGATGCTGATTTGTGGAGCATCGCGCGCGAGCTTTTGATGTCGCTGGATGAGCTGACACAAAATCATGTCACGCTGCCACAAAATTCCGAAGATTTTTTATCCCAATTGGAACAGGCCTACCAGTCCAAGCGTGGCGTTGCCATGCAGTTTGAGGCACGCGTTGTGCATGAACTTTGGTACGCGATGAACAACGGTGGTGAACTCGATACCGTACGGGCCTATCAGCAAAGTTTGACGCAACTCGCGCAACAGGCCGATTTTCCGCTGTATGTGTTATTGACTTCCAAACTTGCCGCGACTGAAGCCCGTTTTCTGGAGGCATATCAGAGACGCGCGCCGGTGATGATAATTGATTTGTGCGAGCTGTCATCGCGGCAGCCGGAATGTGCGGCGCTGCATATTATTTCCCCCGGCCACCTTCGTTTTTTTGAACAGATTCCAACGGAAAACGAGAGGGAAGCGCACGATAATTTTCGTTTGCAGATGGGAGAGGGCGAGATTAGTCCTCCGTCATTGCGCGAGCAAGCGCATTACCTGCAAAAACATTTTCCTCATGCTGCATTGGGCAAACGCCTGAGTTTTTTCGGTGCCCATGGTTTGGAGCAGGAAGCGCGTGCCGCCGAGGTCCAGATACGGCGCTGGTTACTGGCCGGCAAGAAAAATATCGCTGTCGTCGCACAAGATCGCATCGTCGCAAGGCGGATGCGTGCGTTGCTGGAGCGCGCCGGTGTGTTAGTACGCGATGAAACAGGCTGGAAGTTCTCCACGTTATCGGTAAGCACGGTGTTAATGCGCTGGCTGGATGCGTTGCAGAGTGATTTTTACTACCAGGATTTACTCGATCTGCTCAAATCGCCGTTCATCTTTGCCGATCAAGCCGTGAGCGAGCGCAAGCAGATGGTTTATCAGATTGAACAATTGGTGCGCAAACATGGGGTGGTGGCGCATCTTGATCTGGTTTTTGAATTGACGCAGAAGGATGTTGAAATGTGCAAGGCACTGATGCGATTGCGTCAGGCGGCGGAGGTTCTGCATAAAAAAAACGATACGCTGTCCGGCTGGCAATGCGCGCTGTACGCCAGTCTGGAGACTCTTGGCATTGTGCAGGGGCTGAAGATGGACGATGCCGGCATGCAGCTGCTGCAGGCGTTGCAAAACTGGCAACATGAATTGCACGCCGATACAACGCGCGTCAGCTTGGCAGAGTGGCGGCATTGGCTGGCACAACAGCTCGATGAGCATACTTTTTTTGATGCAACGATCGACAGCCCGGTTTTACTCACCCATCTTGCCGCAACGCGCTGGCGCAGTTTTGATGCGGTGCTGATGTTGGGTTGTGATGCCGCACATCTGCCGGGCACTGATAGCAGTGAACGTTGGTTTAATGATGCGGTACGTGCCGCATTGGGTTTGCCAACGCGCGAAGTGTATCTGGCGCAGCAGCGCGATGATTTGCTGGCATTGCTCGCCATGAACGATACGATATTGGTTACGTGGCAAGCCAGTAAAAGCGGTGAAGCAAATCTGTTGAGTCCCTGGTTTGAAATTTTGCGTTCCCTGCACGAGATGGCTTATGCAGACGACCTGACGATCAAACAGGGAGAATGGGATGATCTGCTTGATCACGCACAAGTGCGCAGTGTGGAATTTTCGCTGCCCCCGGCGGCTGCAATGCCCGCGCCAGCCGTGATGCAGGGACTCATTCCTAAACGTATTTCAGCCAGCGGTTATAACAGCCTGGTGGCTTGTCCCTATCAATTTTATGCCCGCCATATTTTGCACCTCAATGAAATAGATGAGGTGCGGGAAGATGTGGAAAAACGCGATTACGGCGAATGGGTGCATGACATTCTGCACCGTTTCCACGAGCAATATCCGGTGCTGGGCAATTATCCGCGTGCGGATCTGGATGCGGCATTGCTGCGGATCAGTGCCGAGGTTTTTGCGCCTGCGGTGCAACATAATTATTTGGCGCGTGCTTGGCTGTTACGGTGGCAGCAGGCGATTCCAGAATATCTGGAGATGCAATTAAAAAATGAAGCGGAAGGTTGGCGATATCAAAATGGAGAGGTGCCGTTTGAATTGCCACTGGCTGCGGATTTGCTGATGCACGGACGGTTGGACCGTATTGACGTGCAGGCCGGCACGCAGGCCACGGAAGGCAGCGCAGTTCGCGTGCTGGATTACAAGATGATGGATGCGGGCAGGCTGCGCACCAAGCTCAAAGAAGCAGGCGAGGATGTGCAACTGGCGTGTTATGCCTATGTGCATGGGGCTGAAAATGCCGCATTTATCAGTATCGAAAAAGAAAAGGTGGTTGTAGTTGAGCCACCGCACGATGTAGCTGAATTGGCGCAGGCAAATATCGCACGCCTGCTGGAAGTGTTTGCACAGATGCGCGGCGGTGCAGCGTTGCCTGCGCATGGCGCGGAAGAGGCGTGCCAGTATTGCGAGATGCACGGGCTATGCCGGAAATCGGAATGGGATGAACGCTAATGGAAGACATCCCGGAAATGGAGAGCATGCGATGAACAATTCTATTGCGCTCAATCCCCGGCATAGTGTTGTGGTGGAAGCTTGTGCGGGCAGCGGCAAAACCTGGCTGCTGGTGTCACGAATTCTGCGCTTGTTGCTGGCCGGCATTAAGCCGGGAGAAATTTTAGCCATTACGTTCACCCGAAAAGCGGCGCAGGAAATGCAGGCACGCTTGCACGAATGGTTACATTTTCTGGCCACGCAAGATGACACTGCGGTACGCGCTTTTCTGGCGGAGCGCGAATTGCACGATGTCAATGACAATTTGCTGACGCGCGCGCGTAGTTTGTATCGCGATTGTCTGATGGCACAACCGGCTATTACCATCAACACGTTTCATGGTTGGTTCATGCAGATTATCCGGCGCGCGCCGTTGAATTCCGGTCTGCTGCCAGGGATGCAATTGCTGGAACATACTTCCGTGCTGTATGACGAGGCGTGGAAAATGTTTACTGATAGTTTGCGTGCAGCGCCCGACGATGCAATCGCGCAAGAGATGCAATGGTTATTTGCGGAATATGGATTGCACAGTACACACACGCTGTTAAAAAATTTTGTGCAGAAGCGGGCCGAATGGTGGGCATATACCGACGG
>JBIIMQ010000140.1:0-4477 GCA_044337935.1 Candidatus Nitrotoga sp. | reverse complement strand
GTTTAACCAGACGCATTTCTAGGTCTGGCACCTTAAGCGGCGCGCAGTATATCAGATGTGAATATTTGAAAATTTAAGCCGGGCCAGCTTTTCTTATTGCACACATTACTTGAAACCATGCCAACTCTCGGGCGCTAAAATCACCGGCAAAACCGCTTGTTATAAAGCACCCAAGAACAATGGTAAAATCGCCCCTTATGCAAGATTCACTTTTAGGATCCGGTACCATGACCTCACGCAACGAATATTTATTTGAACAATCACAGCACGTCATTCCGGGCGGGGTCAACTCGCCCGTACGTGCATTTAAATCCGTGGGCGGCACACCGCTGTTTTTTAAACGCGGGCAGGGCGCATACGTATGGGATGCCGATGACAAGCGTTACATCGATTACGTTGGTTCGTGGGGGCCGATGATTGTCGGCCACTGCCATCCTGCCGTAGTCGCGGCAGTTCAGGATGCGGCCGCACAAGGTTTAGGTTTCGGCGCACCCACGGCAACCGAACTGGAAATGGCCGAACTGTTGTGCAAACTTCTGCCCAACATGGAAATGGTGCGAATGGTCAGCTCCGGTACCGAAGCTACCATGACTGCGATCCGCTTGGCACGCGGTTTTACCGGACGTAGCCGGATTATCAAATTTGAAGGTTGTTACCACGGCCATTCCGATGGCTTGCTGGTCAAAGCCGGCTCCGGCGCGCTGACATTTGGCCAACCGAGTTCCTCCGGCGTGCCTGCAGAAATCGCAGCGCTGACCACAGTGCTTGATTACAACGATGTAGCCGGATTGGAACGCACCTTTGCCGCAATGGGCAACGAGATTGCCGCAGTAATTGTTGAACCGGTCGCGGGTAACATGAACCTGATTCTCCCCAAGCTGGAATTTCTGGATTCGTTACGCACACTATGTACCAAACATGGTGCAGTGCTTATTCTGGACGAAGTAATGACCGGTTTCCGTGTCAGCCTGCAAGGTGCACAAGGCCATTACGGCATTAAACCGGATCTGGTTACACTGGGTAAAGTGATGGGGGGCGGCCTGCCTGCCGCAGCCTTCGGGGGAAGACGCGACATCATGCAGTGTCTGGCGCCGCTCGGTGCGGTATATCAGGCCGGCACCCTGTCCGGCAACCCGGTGGCTGTAGCTGCAGGACTGGCTACACTTAACCTGGTGCAGCAGCCGAATTTCTACGAACACTTAAGCGAGCTGGCACGCCAGCTGACCGAAGGTCTGGAGCAAACTGCCAAACAGCATGGCATTGAATTTTCCGCCCAATCCATCGGTGGCATGTTCGGCTTGTATTTCCGCGCCACTCCGCCGACCTCTTATGCCGAAGTGATGACCTGCGATAAAGAAGCATTTAACAGGTTTTTCCATGCCATGCTGAAAGAAGGTGTGTACATGGCGCCATCCGCATTCGAGGCAGGTTTCGTCTCGTCAGCACATACTCGTGAAGATATTGCACAGACCATCGCGGCTGCCGGCAAAGTTTTCGCCGCCTGGTAGCATGGGACTTTTTTCGCGCGCGACATTTTTTACCACGGTTAACCACTTGCGCGATTTGCCGGTGCATGGCGGCATGGAGGTTGCTTTCGCCGGTCGATCCAATGCGGGTAAATCCAGTGCGATCAATACGCTGGCAAACCACGTTCGCCTGGCTTACACCAGCAAAACACCGGGACGAACGCAGCATCTGAATTATTTCGATTTGGGAGATAATCGTTTTTTGGTGGACTTGCCGGGTTACGGATACGCTAAAGTCCCGCCTGACATAAGAGCGCACTGGGAAGAATTACTAAGCACATATATACAAACACGGGAAGCATTATGCGGGCTGATCATCATTATGGATGCACGCCATCCGCTCACCCAGCTGGACGAACAAATGCTGGATTGGTTTGCGCCCACCGGCAAGCCGGTGCACGTACTGCTGACCAAATCGGATAAACTCAGTCGGCAGCAAGCAACCATGACGCTGAATCGTGTTAAATTACACCTTGCAGAGAATTTTCCGCTGTGTTCGGTGCAATTATTTTCTAGCTTGAAAAAAATCGGGATGGATGAAGCCGAGGTGGTAATTTCCGGCTGGTTTTCCGGCCGGCAACAAAAAAACGCCCCCGGCTAAAAAAATCGCCGGAGGCAATATGCCCCAACCCTTTCGGGCCAGGACAATCCGCTCAAGGAGGGGAAGCGGGAGGTGACATCTCACCATCTGCACCGTCAGATTCCATAATGACGAAAAAGTTCCAGCATCAAAAAAATTTTTAGGACTTAAGTTATGCACACCCTCGGACAATATTCCCAGAAACGGATGCGGCGCATGCGCCACGATAAGTTTTCCCGCGCCTTGATGCGTGAAAACATACTGACCGCCGCAGATTTCATTTATCCGGTATTCGTGCTGGACGGCTCGAATCGCGAAGAAGCGGTGCCATCCATGCCCGGAGTAAAGCGCCAGACCCTGGACAAACTGCTGGCACAGGCCGAAGAATGCGTCAAACTGGGCATACCCATGCTCGCCCTGTTCCCCGTGATAGACATGTCGCTTAAATCGGAAGATGCACGCGAAGCGCTCAATCCGGACGGACTTGTGCCGCGCGCGGTAGCCATGCTCAAAAAACACTTCCCCGAACTGGGTCTGATGACTGACATCGCGCTCGATCCCTACACCAGTCACGGTCAAGACGGACTGATAGATGCCCACGGCTATGTCATGAACGACGAAACCGTCACCGTCCTGGCGCAACAGGCTCAAGTCCACGCACAAGCCGGGGCCGATGTCGTCGCGCCTTCCGACATGATGGATGGCCGTATTGCCGCAGTGCGGGCTGCCCTGGATCAAAAGGGCTATATTCACACCCGCATCATGGCTTATTCGGCCAAATATGCTTCCAGCTTCTACGGCCCATTCCGCGATGCGGTTGGCTCCAGCGCCAATCTGGGCTCGGGAGATAAATACACGTACCAAATGGATCCAGCCAATTCGGACGAAGCGCTATGGGAAGTCGGCTTGGATTTACAGGAAGGCGCCGACATGGTGATGGTCAAACCGGGCATGCCTTATCTGGACATTGTTCGGCGTGTTAAAGATGAATTTAAGGCACCTACTTTTGTATATCAGGTAAGTGGTGAATACGCCATGCTTAAAGCGGCCGCACAGAACGGCTGGCTAAATGAACGGGCATGCGTGCTGGAATCCTTGCTGTCATTCAAACGGGCTGGCGCAGACGGCATACTGACTTACTTTGCATTAGATGCGGCGCGGTGGTTAAAACAGGGATAACCTTGCCCGTTGGCTTCCGTGAATAGCGGATTTACTCAGCTTTGTCGTTCCTGCAAAAACGGGAACTCAATCAAACCAATATCTGAATTCCCGCCTGCGCGGGAATAACAAATTAATCAGCGTTCCCCTAAAAAATTTATACATAATTCTCAACCGCACCGCTAATTTTGCCAAGTCTGTCCGGAAAAATATCGCGGGTTGCGTGCGTACACGTTGTATGACAAACTTTTCAACCCTTGAAAATCAAACAAACCCAACCCAAAATTCAATGGAGTAACCATGAACATTCACGTTTATGACACTTATGTAAAAGCCAAAGATGGCCATACGATGCACTTCGATGTATTCACGGCAGTACGGGACGACCAAAAAGCAATCGAATTTGCCAAGCATTGGTTGGCATCAATCGGTGAAGACGAAGCACAAGTCACAAGCAAAGAATGCAATTTTTGCCATGTCCAAGGTGCATCCGGTGATGTTGTTGCCGCCATCAACAAGGATGGTTATTTCATCTACAAAATGGAAGGTTGCAAGTAACCGCATTTTAGCGTGTCCGAAATAGGCTTGAACCCCGCACGTAAAAATAATATGAATTCCAATTTATATATTTCCGATTATCCGACCAAACTGTGTCCGGTAACCAACAGGAGTTAGTCATGTCTCAAAAAAGAGTAATTCAAACCCTTGATGCACCCGCCGCAATTGGCATTTATTCACAAGCTATCCGGGTAGACAAAACCATTTATCTTTCCGGTCAGATCGGACTGGATCCCGACACCATGCAAATGGTGGAAGGCATAGAAGCGCAAATTCATCGCGTATTCCAAAACCTGCGCGCAGTCACCAGTGCCGCTGACAGCAGCCTGGACGACGTAGTGAAGCTCAATATTTATCTCACGGACATGAACAACTTTTCCAAAGTAAACGAGATCATGGTGTCTTATTTCCAACCACCCTACCCGGCACGCGCGGTGGTCGGCGTAGCGGCGCTACCACGAGGCGCACTGGTGGAAATGGATGGCATATTGCACGTACCGGACTAGGTACACAGCCCCTGTGCCATCTCCGCGTTCCAGCACTCCAAACGTGCTCCCCGCCGGTATTTCCGAAGCTACATTAGCCAAGCTCGCAAAACTTGGCATTCACAACCACTTCGATCTGGTGCTGCATTTACCGCTGCGTTACGAGGACG
>JBIIMQ010000139.1:0-4482 GCA_044337935.1 Candidatus Nitrotoga sp. | reverse complement strand
ACGCCGCTCGCTTGCTTTTTATTTGCTTCATTTCTCCGTCTCCTTAACTTGAAATTAAACCACAGTTAAGAAATACGTTTTTCACGGGCAAGGTCAGGCTGCCGTAAATACCATGGCTTTGATCAAAGGATTGTTTGATCTCAACGAGCAATACCGCATCCTACATGGCACGATCGCATAACGGTTTAAGCTTCCATGCGTAATAGCCACTGCGATGTACTTTAAGGACGCGACACATGCTGATTAAGCGAAACTCGTAACGATGCTGGTCAATGAACGCGTACTTTAATCGAACTGCTTGGCAAAGTACGCTGCGGCCTTTTTTAGAATATCGCGCTCCTCAGTTGTGCGCTTGAGCTCGGCTTTCATGCGCATCAGCTCTTGTTTAAGAGCTAACGACATCTTGGGATTTTGGCAACGCTTGTTCTCGGCTTTGTTTTAGCCACAAATAAAGACTTTTATCTGATACGCCCAGGCGTTTGGATACATCCAAGACGCCGTGGCCACGTTCTGTAATTTGTTTGATTGCCTCTGCTTTAAATTCATCCGTGTAACGAGAGCTCTTCATTCAACTTTCTCCATTCTTTTTCGACATTATCAAATGTCTACTAAAGTCTGGGAAGTCTAGGGGTCAGCATCTCATGGCACTACCTTAAGCCCGCGATTTCTGCTGGCGCCACAAGATAAAAGCGGCTGAGAGCCTCATGTTGTAAGATGGTGGTGTCTTAAATCACTGTCAATACAAGGAGGATCAGCCATGTGTAAAGATACCAAAAAAACGCCTGCAACGGTCGATCATCGAATTCAAGAAGCGTTTTGCCGATTATCCGACCAAGGCACTTGACGAGTTACTTTCAGAAGAAAGTGTGAACCGGATAGTTGAAGAAGAAATCGGGAACCATCGTGATCGAACTTATCCGCCGTTGACCACGCTGGGGCTGTTCCTCGGACAAGCCCTTTCTCCGGACGGCGCATGTCAGGATGCTGTAGCCTGGCATCTGTCCGAGCGTGTTGCGCGGGGCGCAGCACCGTGCAGTTTGAACACCGGCCCATATTGCAAAGCCAGGCAGCGTTTGCCGTTAACGCTCATCGAACGCCTCTCGATCGCGGCTGGGGAACGCCTAGAGGAGGCAAGCGCATCAAGCTGGAAATGGTGTGATCGCTTGGTCAAATTGCTAGACGGCACCACCGTCTCCATGCCGGACATGCCGGCTAATCAAGCCGAATACTCGCAAAGCGGCGAGCAAAAACCGGGCTTGGGTTTTCCGCTGACGATGCTGGTCGCACTCATCTCGCTGTCAACAGGTGCGGTGCTGCGTTGGGTCAACGGGCCCTGTCGCGGGAAAGGTACCGGCGAACAAGCGCTGTTCCGCGCTTTGATGTGCCATTTGACCGAAGGCGACATCATTCTGGCGGATCGCTACTACTGCACCTACTTTACTGTCGCCATGCTGGCCGAGCGTGGGGTGGATATTCTCACCCGCCAGTATCAGTGCCGTCATACCGATTTCCGCAAAGGCACACGTTTGGGGAAACGCGACCGGCTGGTAACGTGGGATCGCCCCCAGCGGCCGCAGTGGATGGATGCCGCGACCTGCGAACGGATGCCGGAACAGTTGACGTTACGGCAAACCGAAGTGGCCGGCCGCATTCTGGTCACAACGCTCACGGATACGAGTGGCGTAACGCCGCCCGAACTGGATGCCCTGTATCAAAAGCGGTGGCAAGTGGAAGTTGACCTGCGCTCGATCAAAGATGTGCTGGGCATGGACATTCTGCGGGCGAAGTCGCCCGCCATGATAGCCAAGGAGATTGCCGCTCATTTGCTTGCTTATAATTTGGTGTGCGGACTGATGGCGCGGGCCGCTGCTGCCCGGCAGGTGGTCGCCAGGGCGATCAGCTTCAAGGGTGCGGTACAATTGTTGCTCGCGTTCCAACAGCAACTACGCTGGTGCAACAATAGATCGTGCGCCCTGATGAGCGTGCACATCTGCTGGGTGCCGTCGGTCTGATGGTGCTGCCGGTTCGGCCCGGGCGAGTTGAACCTCGTGCGATTAAACGAAGACCCAAAAACCATGCTTTGCTTACCATGACTCGGAACGCCGCCAGAGAACGAATATTGCACACGAGAGCTGTGTGGGCTTAAGGTAGTGCCATGAGGGTCAGATGTGGTTTGCAAATAAAAAATTGTGAATATCTGATGAAAGCCGAACAATAAACGCAATTAGAAATTGCATATAGTTAAACCGGCCGAACTGTTTTCGGTTTTTCAGAAATTGCAGGTTGTATTTACGACAAAATTTCCGTTTTGAGTCGGAATTTGATGGCGTCCCCAACGAGATTCGAACTCGTGTTATCGCCGTGAAAGGGCGGTGTCCTAGGCCTCTAGACGATGGGGACTAAAGGGCTTGATGTTGCCATTTTGGTGGAGATAAGCGGGATCGAACCGCTGACCTCTTGCATGCCATGCAAGCGCTCTCCCAGCTGAGCTATACCCCCAAAATGTGGGCGCATTATAATGATCGAACTGACCATTGTAAAGCTGAATGGCCGGTATGTGTTAAAGATATCGTGCTATTCGCGCCAATACGGTCTCGCGTGAAAACAGCGTTAATACTGCATCTACCGAGGGAGTCTGGGTTTGCCCGGTTAGTATGACGCGCAACGGCATCGCCAACTTGGGCATTTTTAAACCATGCTTGCTTACTACTTCCTTAATCGTGGCTCCAATCGACGCGGCTTCCCAAGTTACATTTTTTAAGCGTTCAGTCAGCTCCTGTAAGGCGGGAATTGCCTCGGCAGATAGCTGTGCGTTCAATAATTCCTGATCGGGGTGCAAGTCGATATAAAACACTTCTGTCGCATCCGCCAGTTCGTTAAGGGTTGCCACCCGCTCTTTATAAAGGCTAATAATCGCTTCCAATGAGGGTGTCGCGCTGATTGATACTCCCCGTGCTTCCAAGCGCGGGCTTATCAACGCAACCAGACGTGTATTATCAGCCTGCTTTAAATAATGCTGATTAAGCCAGTTTAATTTTTCCGTATTGAATTGTGCTGCAGATGGTGTGATGTGGTCGAGGTCGAACCAAGTGCAAAACCGTTCCACCGAAAAAACTTCCTCATCGCCGTGCGACCATCCCAATCTGGCCAGATAATTAATTACCGCCTCCGGTAGATAACCATCTTCGTCATATTGCATAACGCTGACGGCACCATGACGCTTGGATAGTTTCTGTCCGTCGTCACCCAAGATCATCGACAGATGGGCGTACTGTGGCACATTGGCGCCCAAAGCTTTCAGTATATTGATCTGGCGCGGTGTATTGTTAACGTGATCATCGCCGCGTATCACATGTGTAATACCCATATCCCAATCATCCACCACTACGCAGAAATTATATGTGGGCGTGCCATCGGCACGGGCAATGATCAGATCGTCCAACTCTTCATTGTTAAACTCAATCGGCCCCTTCACTAAATCTATCCACGCCACGCTACCTTGGGCAGGATTTTTGAAGCGTACTACCGGCATTGCTCCTGCAGGCGGCTCGGGCAACACTTTGCTGGGTTCCGGCCGCCAGCGGCCATCGTAACGTGGTTTCTCACCGCGTGCACGTTGAGCCTCGCGCATGGCATCCAATTCGCTTGGAGAGGTATAGCAGTAATAGGCTACCCCCTGCGCCAGCAAATGCCGAATTACTTCCTTATACCGGTCCATACGTTGCATTTGATAATACGGACCCTCGTCATAACGCAGATTAAGCCAAGCCATGCCATCCAGAATGGCTTGCACCGCTTCCGGTGTGGAACGTTCTACATCAGTATCCTCCACGCGCAAGATAAAAGTTCCACCATGCTTGCGCGCGTAAGCCCAGGAAAATAATGCAGTGCGGGCGCCACCAATATGTAGATAGCCCGTTGGGCTGGGCGCGAAACGAGTACGAATGGTCATAATGGTTAATCAGTTGTTAAGGTTAAAAATATCCGCGTATTTTACGCCACCTTGCCATTGGTGCCATTAACTATGTTTAGTTAATAATATTTATGAATAAATAATTTTCATATGGCTTTGCAGAAAATAGACGATCCATTTTAGTTTGGGCGGATTTTTTGGGATGAGATTTCTCTTTGCGAGATTTATAGATAGGGGCATCACAATTTTGACGCTACAGGATTAATGCTGCATTTGAACAGGGTATGGAATTCGGTTACAATGCATTGCCTTGTATAGGCGCGTAGCTCAGCTGGTTAGAGCACCACCTTGACATGGTGGGGGTCGTTGGTTCGAGTCCAATCGCGCCTACCAAATTCGTCTGGAATTAGGTAGTTGCAGCCTGATGAAGTCAGGCACGTTACATTTGTTAGATCTAGCAGGCTGCTGACCCCCCCCCAGTGTAGGTAGTTGGTAAAATAGCGCCATTGAAATGCGGAGATATAACAATGCGCGGCGTAGACGTTCAACCGATGAATTTATTCAGTTAC
>JBIIMQ010000040.1:0-14695 GCA_044337935.1 Candidatus Nitrotoga sp. | reverse complement strand
GATAAAGATTCGCACCTCTATCAAACCGGGTAACCCCACCCTTTGGCAAGACCTTACTGTCAGATTAAGTCTGAACTACTACATTTTATGGGTTATGTTTGTTGCTGATTATTGGTGAATGGCAATTAAGTTTTTATTAATGGTGCCTTGGGCAGCACGTCGTATTCGGTCATTGATTGCTGCCCATTCTTGTTTGTCCGGAAGGGCTTCCGATAAAATATAATCAAAATTGGCATGATCAAGACGGTGTAGCACCGCATAAAGTTCGCGTCCATACGTATTAGCAAGTGGTGGCATTGGGAAGCACGTAATTTTACTGTTGTCCCCGTATTCGCTATTACCACTCAGGTTGAGAACGGCAACCTTATAACCCAGTTTGGCTAATTGATGCGCTCGGTGCCGTAGTTTGTCCGCCGGATGGATTTCGATTGGGGTTGCAGGGGCATAGTGTGAATCCAGCATGCCGGAAGCTCGTATTTTAGATGTGACCGGTTTGGTCAGAAGTACTTTTTGGTTTAGTGTGTTTTCAATGGCTTCGACCAGAAGTCCGCCAGGTCGCAGTAATACAGCCTGTTCATGCGTTATATTGATAATGGTGGATTCCACACCAATACGGCATGGGCCGCCATCCAAAATCATATCTACCCTTGATCCTAGTTTGTCTTGCACATGTTGTGCCGTAGTTGGGCTGACTTGTCCGAAGCGATTGGCTGACGGGGCTGCAATTCCGCCGCCGAATGTACGCAGCAGGCTGGCTGCAACAGGGTGGTCGGGTACACGTAGGCCTACGGTATCTTGCCCGCCGGTGACTTCATTTGGCACCTGGCCGGAACGTTGCAGAATCAGGGTTAGTGGTCCCGGCCAGAATGTCTCTGCCAGAAGCCATGCAGCGTCTGGGATATTGTGCGCCCATACGGAAAGTTGGGATGCCGCAGCGATATGAACGATCAGAGGGTGATTGTTTGGCCGCCCCTTTATTTCAAAAATCTTTTGCACTGCTAACGGATTGGATGCATCTGCTCCTAATCCGTAGACAGTTTCCGTTGGGAAAGCCACAGTCCCGCCTGCCCGTAGTTGTGCAGCCGCTGCCTGTATTTTGTCATCCGGGATTAAATGGGGGTTCACTGACGGTATTTACCGGGCTACAACATATCCGCTGAAGCAGGAATGTTAATGTATGTGTATATTGCGCGAAAATAATAGCTCACGTGCAACAGTGCAAGCCAGATTTTGCCAGATTGGATATGAGAAGGGCAAGAGTGGTCGATCGTATAGCTATATTGCTGGTATGTGGCAAATTTGTGGATGATCGTAAAATTTAAACATTGTTATGAACACTGCCGATGCCTGCAACTAATATGGTTCTTTTGGTGATAAGACAGTAATGGCAAGTGTCCACCATATTGGGGGGCTGAAAAGTATGTTTTGGATGTGCTAAGTTAGTATGTTCTTTGGTCAATGATTTATTTTTAGTATGTTAGCTTTAAAATGCCCCATGTAATCGAATAGCACCGATGGAAACCGGACCACGGTCGGCGTTATACGCAGGATTGTTGATGTATTGATAATCCAATGTTAGCGAGGTAGCTTTTGTAGCGCCGAGGCTGTAGAAGATTTCCAGAATATTTTCAGATCGATAGTTGAGTGCACCATCGCCAATGAAGAAGCTGATACCGCCAGCACTTAAGTAGTCGCGCCGTTGACGCGATAGTCCATTCCGTACAAGTGCGATGCCTAGGTTGTCTCGATTGCGCCCCCAGGCGTTGCCTTGGATGAGTGTTCCCGCTGCAAGAGAATTGTCTATTTCCGTGAAGGCGTAAGTTTCTGTTTTGCCATCCGCCCAACTGGCGCGGCCAAATACCCCTATATTGGGGATTAATTGTTGTTCCAGATTGAGACCAATGCCATATTTGATCTGCTCACTGTTACGCACATTGTTGATACTCGGCACGCCACCGTGGAGTGTCGCGTAATCCAACGCATCCTGGAAACGTGACATCAGCGTGCGATTGCGAAAGGCCAGCAGGCGGATTTTGCCAGGCTGATTGAAAAGTGTATGTCCGTGTCCCACTTCGATTTGATCGCCGTAGTGATTAAATATTCTTCGATCCAGATCGAGCTGGTTGGGCACCTTGGGCTGAATGAAGCGGCCAGCGCGAAAAGCCCAATCGTCGTAATAGTATTCCAGTGCCGCACCCCATGAATAACCACGCGCATCGGCGGCGTAATCGTAAGCACCGGAGGTCATGAGAGACCAGTTAATAAACTGGGTGCGCGGATCGTGGCTATATGCATTGTTGTCAAAAATGTCTGGTACCGAAAGTTTGCCTAGGGTGAGAACTATTCGGCGTTGATGAACGTTTCCTGCCAGTTGATTGGCACCGGAATCAACCTCATCCTGTAATTCATCCAGTCCCCAGCTTTGGCGAATAAAGGCTCTGGCCATGTAAAGTTTTGGATTGGGCCCGGAGGTGCGGGCCATTTCCCCGTTAGATAATCCGCCCAGTCCGGTGAGATTGGAGAGAGGGACACCTTGAACGACTTCCGGGTTGAAATAGAGTTCACCTCCTTTCCATGGTCGCATACCAAGGAAAGCGGTTGCAGTGAAGGAATAACTTTTTTCCTGTTGGGTAGTGAGGCTGTTACGTCCATTGTAGGCGGCATTGAAAGAAGCCTTGTCCTGCCAGACATAGGTAGTTTGGAATTTGGCATTCCAATTCTCCTCCACTCCATAGGTGGGAGCCAGTTCGGTGTTTGTTCCGTTGGCAAGAGAAAGATTGGCGCCAATCGTTATGTAAGCCAGCAGCCAATATGTAGTTGTACGATACATAACCCTAAACACTATTTCAGTGGCAGTTTATAAAATTGCCAATTCGATTAATTTTAAAGAACCTGGAAAGGCCGAACGACCCAAGCATTTCAATTCTTATTTGCCAAAAGCCTTGATAGGACACCGGGAGGAATAATAGGCATTCCCAGTAAAATCAAACTGATTGGTGGTGAACTCGGTAAATGGGAGAGAGGTGTTTGATAAATCGCCATAATTTAAATATGGCGAAAAAGTTGTAGCTACCTAATAGCGTACCGTCCCGTTTTCAAATGAGACAGTGGTTTTGGAATGGATCCTGCCGACGGTCTCGTAACTACCCTTTGTTTAACGAGTTATAAAAATCAGTATCCATGAAGCAATCCCGTTGTTTAGACAGGGTAAATTATGGATTGATGGGATGAAGATGTCAAGGCTGGGTAGTTATATTGCATTAATCCTGCAGCATGATTATTAATATTCATGATATTGGTTTGTTGAGTTGTTTATTGTCATGTGGGAAGCGTTAACCGAACACAATGATTATTGTTTATAACAGATTTTCATTTAAATACAATGAGTTAAGCGAGTGTATGGCGTGTATTTATGCGGTGTATTGTCGCCGGTAATCCGCCGGATTTTTTTCCCGGGGTGAAAGAGGTTGCGTTGTAGAATTTCAAATTGGCCACAGTTAGTTCCCGAGACCACCAAGTAAAGGCGAGTTTGACTGGTTGCTCACCGTCTTTGAAAAAGGAGTGTCAATTCATGAGTCAATCCGATGTATCTACCACCGGGTGTGCTGACGCTCAATGTCAACCGGTGAGTTTTTGGCGAGCATTTGTTTTCTGGTTCAAGCTTGGATTAATTAGCTTTGGCGGGCCGGCGGGGCAAATATCCACCATGCATCAGGAGTTGGTTGTGAATCGACGTTGGATTTCCGAACGGCGATTTTTGCACGCACTGAATTACTGCATGGTTTTGCCAGGCCCGGAAGCACAGCAGCTCGCCACCTACATCGGCTGGCTGATACACCGCACTTGGGGAGGTGTTGCAGCTGGGACTTTGTTCGTACTGCCTTCATTGCTGATCCTGATAATGTTGTCGTGGATTTATATCGCATTCGGAAATTTACCGTTGGTCGCAGGGTTGTTCTATGGTGTTAAGCCCGCCGTAACGGCCATTGTGGCGCAGGCAGCGTATCGGATCGGCTCACGGACACTCAAGAATAATGTGCTTTGGGGCATTGCCGCCGCGTCCTTCGTTGCGATTTGTGCCCTCAATCTGTCGTTTCCAGTCATTGTGGCAGGGGCGGCCATTATTGGTTACCTCGGAGGCCGCATCGCGCCGGATAAATTCAAGGCAGGTGGCGGACATGGCAAAGCTGATAAATCCTTTGGCCCGGCCCTGATCGATGACGATACGCCAACACCTGAGCACGCCCGCTTTCGTTGGAGTCGGTTGACTAAGGTAGTGCTCGTTTTTGGCCTGTTGTGGGTTGTACCGATGGGGTTGTTGAATGCTATTTACGGCTGGAACCACACACTCACGCAAATGGGTTGGTTTTTTACCAAAGCCGCATTATTGACCTTTGGCGGAGCCTATGCGGTGCTGCCTTATGTATATCAGGGGGCGGTCGGACACTATGGCTGGCTTACGCCTACACAGATGATCGACGGTTTGGCACTCGGCGAAACGACACCGGGGCCTCTTATTATGGTGGTGGCCTTCGTTGGTTTTGTGGGTGGTTACGTGAAAGGACTATTTGGGCCGGACTCACTGTTTCTCGCCGGCGCGGTGGCAGCCATGTTGGTGACGTGGTTCACCTTCTTGCCTTCGTTTCTGTTTATTCTGGCGGGAGGTCCGATGGTAGAGTCCACGCATGGTGATCTCAAGTTCACGGCACCACTGACGGCTATTACTGCTTCTGTGGTAGGCGTGATTCTCAATTTATTGTTGTTTTTTCTTTACCACGTGTTGTGGCCGCAAGGATTTTCCGGGGCTTTTGATGTGATTTCGGCGACCATCGCGCTGGCAGCAGCTGTCGCATTGTTCCGCTTCAAGCGGAGTGTGACCGAGGTAATTATTGCCTGCGCAATGGCCGGTTTAACCCTGAAAATTTTAATAGCCTGAGATAAACCATAAAGCGTACCGGCGAGCGTTCATGATCCTGCAGGTAGAGTAGATATTCATGTTGACACATGCACTGTCAGCCCGGATATGAGCTAATAAGTTTGAATTGTTATGACTTTTGGCTATGGGTAATTTTCTGAAAGGTGGCGTATCGTCTGGTGGTTTTACGATTTAGTGTTTTTGCGTTTTATTCGTTTACTGTGTTGTTGTAGATGATTATGTAACTGGTTGATGATTTCTGAAGCTGCACTAATAATTTGATTGGATCCAAACCCTCCCCGAATCATTTCCTTGTAGAAGGATTTTGCAAGTATTTTTGCCATTTTATCCGGGTGATGCAGAACACTTTCAGAAGATGTGCCGATACTGTTCTGTGTTTCCTGAGCCAGGGCTAGTTGAGCGAAACGTGAATTTAGAATGTGTTGCAATTGTATTGTTTGAATCGATTTGCCGATAAACAAGGCAACCACATTGAGGAGACTCAAGTCGGTTTGATTGAATGCGCGATTGGACGTGTGGCCACTTATATTAACTACACCTATAATTTTCCCGCCAATGGTAATAGGGGAAGAAATAAGACTTTTACCCGGCTCACCCGCACGTCGGGCGAATTTTGCGAATTTTGAGTTGTGAATATCTTCGATTAACAAAGCGTTTCCGGTTGCAATTACGTAACCGGCGATACCTTCGCCCTTTCTTGTTAATTCTTTATAAGCTGCAGCCGGTATTGGGCCGTAGCTGGCGCAAACACTCATGAGCAAACTATCGGATCTGTCCTCGTTCAACAGCATGATTGAACAATTTGTGGCATTTAATATTGTCGCTGCCATTTCCGCGAGCTGTGCTAAGTTGTCATTTAGATCGCTTTTTTCAAGAAAATTAGACAAATCTTGAAGTTTAATCAGCTGGATTTCCGCATCGCTCATTGTTGGATTATCCTGTGTCAGTGTTGCATATTGCGTTAGCTCGCTTCATTGGCAGAAAGGTGGCCAATATTGGCTGATCTGCACATAGAAACAATTAATGGATTTATTGTCAATGAGCCATTAAACCATGGCAGCTTTATGACGGATTTAGTTTAAGTGTTGGGTATGTTGAAGTAAAAAAGAAATTGGCAGTTATTCTTAAATTTTCACAATAGTAATGATCTGTTACATAAAAATAGTAGTGAGTAATTAGAATTGGATTAAACAAGGAATCTAAAATGTGTCTTGCCATTCCCGTCTGCATTGAACAATTAATCGCTGAAGATAGTGCCATCATTAATCTGGGCGGGATGCGCAAGGAAGTCTCGCTTGTCTTGGTGGAGAATATCGCGGTGGGCGATTATGTGATCGTGCACGCTGGATACGCGCTGCAAAAGCTTGATCAGGAAGAGGCCGCACACACGCTGGCGATGTTTGCCGAGATGAGCATGATGAATGATTTGCACGGTGATGAAGCTTGAAATATGTAGACGAATTTCGTGACGGTGAATTGGCCAAGAATATTGCCGCCAACATCACACGTGAAGCGATCGCTGGATCAGGCTATCGTCTGATGGAGTTTTGCGGTGGCCATACCCATGCACTTTCCCGCTACGGCATTGCGGACTTGCTGCCAGCCAGCGTGCGTATGATTCATGGCCCGGGTTGTCCTGTCTGCGTGTTGCCGATCGGTCGCGTGGATCAGGCGATACGGCTGGCACGCGAGCATGATGTGATCCTGTGTACTTACGCGGACACCATGCGCGTTCCGTGCTCCGATAATCTTACCCTGATGCGCGCCAAATCGGGCGGAGCGGATGTGCGCATGATCTACTCGACACAGGATGCGTTGAAGATCGCGCGGGATAATCCGGGTCGGCAGGTTGTCTTATTCGCCATCGGCTTCGAGACCACGACCCCGCCCACGGCTGTAGCGATCAAACAGGCGGCAGCCGAGGAGCTGAAGAATTTCAGTGTTCTGTGTAACCATGTTCTGACCCCGGCGGCGATGCATGCGATTTTATCTGCCAGGGGCGGAGTGGCACTGGATGGCTTCGTTGGTCCGGCGCATGTTTCTACCGTAATTGGCAGCAAACCGTATGAAGTGTTCGCCGACGATTATGGTAAACCGGTGGTGATCGCCGGATTTGAACCGTTGGATGTGATGCAGGCAATACTTATGCTGATACGCCAGATCAACGAGGGTCGTGCAGTAGTAGAAAATGAATTCACTCGCGCGGTGACACGTGAAGGCAATCTCAAGGCGCAGGCATTAGTTGAAAATGTGTTTGAGTTTCGAGAAATGTTTGAGTGGCGGGGCCTGGGCAGCATACCTCGCAGCGCCTTGAAACTGCGGCCTGAGTTTGTCGAATTCGACGCTGAGCTGAGATTCAGCATTGATTATGTGGCCGTGCGCGATCACAAGGCATGCGAATGTGCCGCTATTTTGCGTGGCGAAAAACGTCCGCAAGCGTGCAAGATATTTGGCACGGTGTGCACGCCGGATAACCCGATTGGCTCCTGCATGGTGTCATCGGAAGGCGCGTGTGCCGCGCATTACAGCTATGGTCGATTTAGGGATGCTATTGAATGAGCAGGGGCAAATCGAATTACACGCGCCCGCTTGATTTTAAGCAAGGGCGGGTAGAGATGGCGCATGGTGCCGGCGGTCGCGCTATGGCGCAGTTGATTGCCGAGTTGTTTACTGCCGGTTTTGATAACACATTTCTGGCACAGGGCAATGATGGTGCGCTGTTGCCCCAGACTGCCGGGCGGCTGGTGATGTCTTGCGACAGCCATGTTGTGTCGCCGCTGTTTTTTGCGGGTGGTGATATTGGCTGTTTGTCGGTACACGGCACTATCAATGATGTCGCGATGATGGGAGCGAGGCCGTTGTATCTGGCGGCTTCTTTCATTCTCGAAGAAGGCTTTCCTCTTGCCGATCTGAAACGCATTGTCGCATCCATGGCGAACGCTGCGAGAGTTGCCGGTGTACCCATTGTCGCAGGCGATACCAAGGTTGTGGAGCAGGGCAAGGGCGATGGTGTGTTTATCACTACTACCGGAGTTGGTGTGGTACGTGAAGGTGTTACTCTGTCCGGTAATCTCGCACAGCCGGGCGATTCAATTTTGCTATCCGGCACCATAGGGGATCATGGCATGGCCGTGCTTTCGCAACGTGAAAACCTGACGTTCGATGCGCTCATCGTGTCGGATACGGCGGCGCTGCATGGGTTGGTTGCAGCCATGTTGGATAGCGGAGCGAAGTTGCGCGTGTTGCGTGACCCAACGCGCGGCGGATTGGCGACGACTCTTAATGAAATCGCCGGGCAATCCGGTGTGGGCATGATGTTGCATGAATCCGCCATTGCGGTGAATCAACCGGTTGAGGCGGCGTGTGAGTTTCTTGGGCTGGATCCGCTATATGTCGCCAATGAAGGCAAGCTGGTGGCTATTTGTGCGCCGGATGATGCGGGGCGTTTGCTCGAAGTGATGCGTGCTCATCCGTTGGCGAGTGAGGCAGCCATCATTGGCGAGGTGATAGAAGATACTCATGGTTTTGTGCAAATGGTCACCAAGCTTGGTGGTCGTCGTATTGTTGATTGGCTGGCAGGGGAGCAATTGCCCAGGATTTGTTAATCGGGATTGAATTAATTATTTGTTGCAGACAAGACGCAAGCCAGTTTGAATGAAAGACTGGCTTTAAACTTTTCCGAAGTTCGTCCGGAAATTGGGTAGTTTATCCAGTGCTTGGACAAATATGCAGAAGGGTTTAGAACGGTTTTACGATGACCAAACTTGTCTGTACAAAGCGATGTCTTGCTCAAACAAGCACAATTTGAGATCGCATACCGTATAGGACAAACAAAACCTCTTCCTGTTCCCGTTGTCCGACATTGTTCTTCTGTAGGGCAGCTAAAGCATCATCCAGGACTGCTATGAACTCCGCAGCGGAGATATTCATTCCCTTATGCGCGGTTAATAAATCCTTCCCTTTGTAAATATTGGGGCCGCCTGTTCCGGAAATGAAAAAAGTAGCGGCTGCGTTTTTAATTTTTGGGATGTCGCTATTGGAAAATCGGGTGGCAATTGTTGCATTTGCCAGATGATTGTCTATTACATCATTTGCTATGCTGGTGATTCCATCGATCCCGCCAAGACGTTCAAAAAGTGATTGACTCATAAAGGTATTCTCCTGAGTTAACGAATGTAATAGATAAAAAAGGCCAGCAATAAGCCGGCCTTTTTTATTGAATGAATTGGTTAATTCATTGCGACTAGTGTAGTCTATTACCTTCCCATTGGATAGGTTTCTTGGGTGTACATTCCTGGGTTACCCAATTGATTGAACGGGCCATTTGGGCCGGACTGAACAATATTGGTTTGTTTGGAATCATGAGAATAACGGTAGTAAGCAGGTGGTTGATTCTGAATTTCAAATCCAGCTGCGCTTGGTTGAACGCGGCCATCTGCGCCCATGGGCTGGACTCTACCACCGGATGGGCCATAGGAAATTCCGTTGTTGTTAGCGATACCGGCTGCAGAAATACCAGTCATGGTGTCAGCTTGTGCCAAGGAAACACCCAATGCAAAACAGGACATAATTGTGATATTTATAAGACTCTTTTTCATGAAAAGCTCCTAAATATGAAGTTGGAAGGATAGTGATATAGGATCAAGGTCGCCTTGATACCGTATATAGTACCAGTTAACCAGTGTGTGTAAATAGTTTTATGTAATTGCCCTTGCTCCAGAAATCGCCGATAACCCGAAAAAACCTTTAATTTTGCTGGGTTAGTACTAAAATGATGCCGGTTAATGTGTGTTTCGCATAGCTCGGATGGGGCTTTCGGTTGTCTATATGTTGTGTCAATGCCGACAAGATTCCTGATATTTATGCCAATTATGACAATCTGTTCCATGTTCATTATCTGATCGGTATGGTTTAAATCAACATCTTGGTATTGCACATTGTCTTTTATAGCGGTACGTTGCGTGCATTGCGGATGGGTGTACGGTAATTCCTTCCGTGGCGTAAACGATGGTGGTGCATAGTTCCGGAAAGTATTGGCCGGTAATCAACGAAATGCTTTCATTGAGATAGGTGCGCGAAATGAACAAGCCGTTATTGCGTGTGCTGGTAATTGATGATTCGGAAGATGATGCACTACGACTGGTGCGATATTTACAGCAATTCTGTGAGCCAGTCCATCTGCGGGTAGATAGCGCGGATGGGTTGATTAAGGCACTGCAACAGGGTGGATGGGATTTGGTGCTTTCCGATCACGTTATGCCGGAGTTTGATTCATTTGCGGCATTAAAAATAGTGCAGCAAAGTGAACTTGACCTGCCGTTTATTGTTATTTCCAGTGTTATTGGCGAAGACTTGGCGGTAGCTGCTATCAAGGCTGGTGCGCACGATTACTTGCTGAAGACCAATTTGAAACGACTGGTTCCTGCTGTTGAGCGTGAGTTACAGGCGGCGCAGGCTCGGCGTACTTACATCCAGTCCGAGCGGCGTTTTCGCGCGACGTTTGAACAAGCTGCGGTTGGTATTGCGCATGTCGGGTTGGATGGTCGCTGGCTGCGCGTTAATAACAGGCTGTGCCTCATAACGGGTTATGCTGAAGAAGAGCTTTTAACGCGTGATCATTTGAGTGTTATTTATCCCGGGGATATGCCCGATGAATTGGAGGGGGTGCAGCAATTACTGGCCGGCAAAGTTTCCAACGTGACCAGGGAAATGCGCTATGTGCGCAAGGATGGCTCGCAGGTTTGGGTCAGTCTTACATGGTCACTTACGTACACTTCCATGGGTGAACCGGATTATTTCATTGAGGTGGTTGAAGATATTGCAGAGCGCAAAGAGGCTACGGAACAGCTTAGATTGCTTGCACGCATATTCGATACTATTAATGAAGGCGTGATAGTGACTGATTCAAATAATAATATTGTGTTGGTTAATCCGGCATTTTCCACTATCACAGGGTACAGCGCTGCTGAAGCGATTGGCAAGAATCCGCGAATGCTTCATTCCGGTCTGACAGGTAAGGCATTTTACGAAAAAATGTGGCAGTGCATTAATCAGACTGGTCGCTGGCAGGGTGAAATTACAGATCGGCGCAAGAATGGGGAAAGTTACGTCGAGTGGTTGAGTATCAGCACCATGAAGGACAAACAGGGTAAGCTTAGCCATCATATTGCAGTGATTTCAGACATCAGCGAGCGTAAAGCGGCAGAAGAGCACATGGCTTACATTGCTCAGCATGATTTTCTGACTGATCTTCCCAATCGCATGTTGTTGCATGATCGTCTGACGCAGGCGATTGCCCATGCCGGACGTGAACAGCGCAAAGTGGCAGTGATGTTCCTGGATCTGGATCGTTTTAAGGTTATTAACGACACCTTGGGTCATCTGGTCGGTGACAAATTGTTGAAAATTGTTGCCGATCGTATTGGTAGTGTTGCCCGTGCCAGTGATACGGTAAGCAGATTGGGCGGTGATGAATTTGCCATTATGCTGACACACATAGCCGATGCGAATGATATTGCCACGATAGCTTTGACGCTGCTGGTAGCTATTGCCGGACCATGTGAAATTGATGGCAATGAAATTGAAGTGACCACCAGCATCGGAATCAGTGTGTTTCCGGAAGATGGGAACGATAGTGAGTCTCTTATAGCGCATGCTGATGCCGCGATGTATCAGGCTAAGGGGAACGGGCGAAATAATTATCAGTTTTTCACCTATGAAATGAACCGACGAACGCTTGAACGAATGGCGATCAAGAATAAGTTGAGTCACGCCTTGGAACGGAATGAGTTATTTTTGCTTTACCAGCCACAAGTGGATTTGCAAAGTGGTCGTATCATCGGCGCTGAAGCGCTGGTTCGCTGGGATCACCCCTTGTTTGGAAATGTCTTGCCAGCGCAGTTCATCCCCATTGCGGAAGAAAACGGTCTGATCCCTCCAATTGGCGAATGGGTGTTGCGCGAGGCTTGCCGTCAGAACCAGGAGTGGCGCAAGCTGGGATTGATGAAAATTACCATGGCGGTAAATCTTTCGGCAGTGCAGTTCCGCCAAAAAAATCTCGGCGAAACAATTAAGGAGGTTCTGCAGCAAACCGGTCTGGCTCCGTCTGGTCTGGAGCTTGAAATTACCGAGGGTGTCGTCATGCAGGATGAGGAAGCTGCAATACTATTGCTGGAGGACATGAAGGCGATGGGGCTGAAGCTGTCGGTGGATGACTTTGGTACGGGCTATTCCAGTTTAAGCTACCTCAAGCGCTTTCCAATTGATAAGTTCAAGATTGATCAATCGTTTGTGCGTGATTTGGCGACTGACACGGATGATGCGGTGATTGTAAGTACCATTATTTCAATGGCTCATAGTCTCAAGCTTAAAGTTATCGCCGAAGGGGTGGAAACCGCCGAACAATTGGCTTTCCTGAAACAGCAAGGGTGTGATGAAATCCAGGGATATTATTTTAGTCAGCCGGTGAGTGCCGAGGAATTCACCCAATTACTTTCTTCGGGCAGGGAGTTAGCCGAGAATACTTCAATGGAGGGCTAATCGGCTTGATGCCTTTGTTCTTTTTTCGATTCTGAGAAAATGCCTGATCTTGCGCGATGGGCTTAACATGTTTTTCAGAAATCACCCACGGTCTAGCGCCATGGCTGGATGATTTGTTTGATACCGATGTCTAATTGGCGCCGTCATTAAAATTCCTCGGGAATAGTTTGTCGAATAGATTCATCACTTGTGCCGCCCGCCCACTGTGAGAAACGGGGGTGTAGATTGGCAATGGTGGATGGTATTATTCGCATCTTGTGAAACGTTACGAATGATTGTTTTTAAGATTGGTGAACAGATGAACAGCAGCGAAATCCGTCTGAAGTTTTTGAATTATTTTGCTTCCAAAGAGCACACTGTCGTGTCGTCCAGCCCGTTGGTACCGGGGAATGACCCTACATTACTGTTCACCAATTCCGGTATGGTGCAGTTCAAAGATTGTTTCCTGGGCCATGACAAGCGTCCCTATGTTCGCGCCACATCCGCGCAACGCTGTGTGCGTGCGGGTGGTAAGCACAACGATCTGGAAAATGTGGGTTACACCGCGCGGCACCATACATTTTTCGAAATGCTGGGTAATTTTAGTTTTGGAGACTATTTTAAACACGATGCCATTAGATTCGCCTGGGAATTACTTACCGAGGTTTACAAGCTGCCAACCGACAAATTATGGGTGACGGTTTATGCCGAGGATGATGAGGCCTATGGCATTTGGTTCAATGAAATTGGCGTGCCTGCCGAGCGTATTGTGCGCATCGGGGATAAACATGGCATGCGTTATGTTTCCGATAATTTTTGGCAGATGGCAGATACCGGCCCATGCGGGCCGTGCTCGGAAATATTTTACGATCACGGGCCCGATGTCTGGGGCGGGCCGCCGGGCAGTGCGGATGCTGATGGTGACCGATATATCGAAATATGGAATCTGGTGTTTATGCAATACAACCGCGATGAGAGCGGTGTGTTGCATCCATTGCCTAAGCCATCCGTGGATACTGGCATGGGATTGGAGCGTATTTCAGCAGTATTGCAACATGTGCATTCAAACTACGACATTGACCTGTTTCAAAACCTCATCTGCGCGGCAGCGCGTGAATCGAATACCAATGACTTGACCAATAACTCACTCAAGGTAATCGCGGACCACATTCGGGCCTGTTCTTTCCTGATTGTGGATGGCGTGATTCCCGGTAATGAAGGGCGCGGTTACGTATTGCGCCGTATTATCCGCCGTGCTATCCGGCACGGTTATAAGCTGGGCTGTCGTGCGGCATTTTTCCACAAGATAGTGGCTGATCTGGTCAGGGAAATGGGCGCGGCCTACCCCGAACTGGTTGCGGCACAAACGCGTGTCACCGAGGTCTTGCGCATAGAGGAAGAGCGTTTCTTTGAGACCATTGAGCATGGCATGAAAATGCTTGAGGTGGCACTTGATAACATCGCAACGGACGGCGGGAAGAATCAGGGGAAGGAAGGATTAGATCAATCCCCAACCCTTGCGGGACATATTGCTTTTACACTGCATGATACCTTTGGTTTCCCGCTTGATCTGACACAGGACGTGTGCCGTGAACACGGTGTTAAAGTTGACGAGGACGGTTTTAATGATGCCATGAAACGCCAGCGCGAACAGGCGCGCGCAGCGGGAAAATTCAAGTTGGCTGCGGGGCTGGAATATGACGGCGTGAAAACCCAATTCCATGGGTATGAGAAACTGGCTACGCAGGGCAGGATAGTGGCAATGTACCAGGATGGTGTGGCTGTGCAGGAATTGGCGGCCCCCGATACGGGTATTGTCGTACTGGACAACACCCCGTTTTATGCGGAATCGGGTGGTCAGGTGGGGGATGTCGGCGTGCTACAGATTTCTTTGAATAATCCATCACTTTTTGTGGTGGAAGATACACAGAAAATTCAACCTGAGGTATTTGGGCACCACGGACAGGTAAAAAGTGGTTCTATCAAAGTGGGCGATCTGGTTGATGCCGTTGTGGATGAAGCCGCACGTGCACGTACCATCCGCAACCACTCGGCCACACATTTGATGCACCGGGCGTTACGTGATGTATTGGGTACGCATGTGCAACAGAAGGGTTCGCTGGTTGATCAGTCGAAAACACGCTTTGATTTCAGCCACAATGCACCGATGACGGATGTGCAAATCCGCGAGGTGGAAAATCGTGTGAATCAGGCCATACAGGCCAATGCTGCCGTGAGTGC
>JBIIMQ010000039.1:0-14703 GCA_044337935.1 Candidatus Nitrotoga sp. | reverse complement strand
GATCAGATCCGCACGAACTCCCCCGACTGCAGCAACTGAAATGATGCGCTGAGCCCCCTGTTCCTTTAGCGCCCATAGGTTGGCGCGATAATTTACGCTGTGCGGAGGAATCTTGTGGCCATATCCGTGACGTGCAATGAACATCACCTCATGCTGGCGCAAATAACCAAAAGTTATCGCGCCCGAAGGCTCACCATAAGGCGTACGCATCACCTGTCGGTGTGATATTTGCAAATTGGTTAATTGCGCCAATCCAGTGCCACCAATAATCGCTAACATTTGCTCTTACCCTTTGGAAAATCTGCCAGTCATTGGTAATTCAATACAAAAATTAATTAACTCGAAAAACGTGACAAAAATGAAAACCATATTAAATATATCAATGCGTTATAAACCATATTAAATGTATTACATTAATATTATGTGGTTTTATTCTCTACCTTGCAGCATAAATTGCAGGCAAATTACGCCACGCACCCTGTATATCCATGCCAAAACCAAATACAAAACGGTCGGGCAATTCTATGCCGACAAAATCAGGGCGGATTGGCTTGGCTTTAGCGATCCGCTTATCTGCAAACACAGCACTATAGAATTTAGCGGCGCCTAAATCCAATACGCGCTGCTTGATTGCAGCCAGTGTTTCACCCTCATCGAGAATATCATCCACCACTACCACCACGCGGCCAGCCACATTTTCCCGTGGCTCAACTTTCCAATGCAATGCGCCTCCCTGTTGGCTGCTACCATAGCGCGATACATGTATGTAATCAAAATCAAGCGGAAAATTAAGCATCGGTAACAATTGCCCGGTAAACACCACGGCACCACCCATCACAGATAGCACCAATGGATGTGCGTCAGCCAATACCATATTTATTTCCAACGCGACACGCGTTACGGCTGCTTGTACATTTTCAGCGGAAACAATTAATTCAGCTTGACTCAGAATAGCGTTTGCCTGCTGGTTGGAAAACATTATTTAAGCGCATCCAGATAGGTGGCAAACTCCTTGCCCAACTCAGCATGCTTAAGACCGAATGCCACAGTCGCCTTTAGATAACCGAGCTTGGAACCGCAATCATAACGTGTTCCGTCAAAACGATACGCCAACACTTTTTCTTCTTTCATGAGTGCTGAAATGCCATCGGTCAACTGAATTTCGCCACCCGCCCCCACCTGTAAACGTGACAAGTGATGAAAAATACGCGGCGTCAATACATAACGTCCCACCACGGCCAAAGTAGAAGGCGCATCTGACGGACTGGGCTTTTCAACTATTGCATGAGCCTGCTCCACGTTTTGTTCCAAATTAGTACTACTGACTATGCCATATTGACCCGTCTGTGAACGCGGTACATCCTCCACACCGAGCACAGAGCATTGATGGCGCTGGTATACGTCTGTCATCTGCCTGATAACGGATGTATCCCCGGCGATCAAATCATCGGCCAAAATGACTGCAAACGGCTCATTTTGCACTATCGGCTGTGCACACAACACTGCGTGACCAAGTCCCAGCGTCTCCGACTGACGAATGTAGATGCAATTTACATGTTTGGGGATCACACCTTGAACTGCGCGCAATAATTCACTTTTCCCGCGTGCAAGCAATTCAGCTTCGATTTCATATGCCGTGTCAAAATGATCCTCGATAGCACGCTTATTGCGGCCCGTGATGAAAACCATATCGGTAATACCGGCGGCCACCGCCTCTTCCACCGCATATTGAATTAACGGTTTATCGACTACCGGCATCATTTCTTTGGGACTGGCTTTGGTGGCAGGCAAAAAACGGCTACCCAATCCGGCTACCGGAAATACAGCTTTGGTGATTTTAGTCATAAATATTTCCCCATAACCTGCCAATTAAAAATGTTCGAATAACAATTACGGCGCAATTCGAGGCTAATGACATTCGCTACTATTTAACAAATCCAAAAACTGTTGTTCATTCAGCACGGCGATATTCAGCTCGCGCGCTTTGCCGAGTTTACTGCCCGCCTCGGCACCGGCTACCACATAGTCGGTTTTTTGCGACACACTACCGGTCACGCGCGCACCGAGGGTTTCCAGCCTTAATTTTGTCTCGTCGCGACTCATACTGGCAAGTGTACCGGTTAATACGAAAATCTTGGCGTTTAAGGGCAATAACCGTACAGCAGCTTCGGCCTGCTCCGGCCATTGCACGCCCGCGACACGCAACTGGGCAATCACCTCAATGTTATGCTGTTCGGCAAAAAAAGTAGTAATACTTTGCGCAACAACAGGCCCGATATCGAGTACATGTTGCAGTCGTGTTTCACCGGCCACCATGAAATTGTCCAATGTGGCAAAATGACGCGCCAATTCTTTTGCGGTTGCCTCACCCACATTACGAATACCTAGTGCGTAAATGAAGCGTGCCAGAGTAGTTTTCTTGCTGCGCTCTATTGCATCCAACAAATTTTGAGCGGATTTCTCACCCATGCGTTCCAATTGTGCCAGCCTCGCCAAGTTCAACCGGTATAAATCAGCGGGAGTATGGACCAATTGCTTTTCGACCAATTGGTCAACCAATTTTTCACCAAGTCCTTCAATATCCATGGCACGACGGCTGGCAAAATGAAGCAATGCCTGTTTGCGTTGAGCCGGGCAAAATAACCCGCCGCTACAGCGCCATATTGCCTCGTCCGGCTGCCTGATTGCATGTGCGCCGCATACTGGGCAAATCCGTGGCATATTGAATTCACGCGTATCAACAGGACGCCGTTCAGGTAAGACACGTGCCACCTCCGGAATGACATCGCCGGCACGCCGTACACTCACGGTATCACCAACCCGAATATCCTTGCGGCGCAATTCCTCTTCGTTGTGCAGCGTTGCATTTGTCACGGTGACTCCCCCAACAAATACGGGTGCTAGGCGTGCCACCGGGGTCAACGCACCGGTACGGCCAACCTGCACCTCAATGTCCAGCACTGTAGTTAATGCTTCCTCGGCCGGAAACTTGTGTGCCACGGCAAAACGTGGTGCCCGTGATACATACCCCAGCTTGGTTTGCTCCGAGATGCGATTGACTTTATAGACGACACCGTCAATTTCATAAGGTAATTTATTGCGCAGCTCACCCATTTCACGATAATAGGCAAGTAGACCATTAAGCCCGTGCACAACACGGCGCTCCCGCGGCACCTGTACAGACATTTTTTGCAGACACGCGAGCTGCTCGGAATGCGTGTCGGGCAATGTAAACCCTTCGATCATTCCGGCACCATAAGCAAAAAAATTCAAATGACGACTGGATGTAATTCGGGAATCAAGTTGGCGCAATGAACCCGCTGCGGCATTGCGAGGATTGGCGAACAGCTTGTCGCCCTTTTCGGCCTGCTGACGATTAAGCTCGTTAAAATCCGCTTTTAACATCAGCACTTCACCGCGTATCTCCATGAACGGCATGGGACTATCCAACCACTCCAAGTTCAATCGTAATGGAATATTTCTGACAGTACGCAGGTTTTGCGTTACATCTTCACCGACTTCGCCATCACCCCGCGTTGCACCCTGCACAAATATTCCATCACGATAGGTGAGTGTAACGGCCAAGCCATCAAATTTAGGTTCTACCGAATACTCGACTTCGGTTACGCCCAATGTCTCGCGAGTACGATCATCAAACGCCCGCACCTCCTCCTCGTTAAAGGCATTGTTAAGCGAAAGCATCGGTAAACGATGCGCCACCTGGGTAAAGGATTTCTGAGGTACAGACCCAACCCGCTGAGTGGGAGAATCCGGCGTAACAAGTACAGGATATTGCATTTCAAGCGCTTGCAACTCACGGAACATTGCATCAAATTCCGCATCGGTGATTAATGGTGCATCCAATGTATGGTATTGGTAGTTATGTCGCTCGATTTCTTCGCGCAAATACGCGATACGCTGCGGTACCGATTCACTCATCAATGAAACCTGATATGAAAAAAACTAGGAAAAAAGCCTGCGTGCCTGCGCACTGCCGGCCATAAATTGACCGTTTCGCATTTCTGCCTCAACAGCATTAATCCGATCACGGATTAATGCCAGTCCGCTTTCACTTAAAACCACATGATTTGCATCCACAATACTTGCTTTCAGTTCGACAGCCAGCCGTCGTGCAAACATTATCATCTGATCGAATACCAGCGCAGGCTGCTCAACACGCGGCACATCCAACAATAAAGTCAGGCCATCAACACGCAATTGATCCAAAGAATGATGTTGGAATGGCGTGTTATCCTCATTAGAAAGACTAAACAGGGAATGACCGTGCGCGTCAATCATGTGAAATGCGCCGTCGGGTTGCAAACATAAACCCAGCCGCCCAGCCACGCGCGCAATATCACTACCGGTGAGTATCTGCTCATCACCGGGCAAAACATTAAGCCCTATAATCAAATCTACCGCCGCACAGAATTTATCCAGTTCTACCGCACGCACGGCAGAGGATGCCACATCCGGCAGTGATACATCGGCCTGTATTTGTGTTGCAATCATACGCGCCAGCTCGCGAAAATCCGTCAACTTAGCTTCACTCACCGCACCGGAACGATTAACCAGTTGTAACGCCAGTTTGAATGACGTGTAAGCTGCCGGACTATCCGCAATCACTTTAATCCACTCACCACTTATCGCACTTAAACCACACACGTAAATACTCTTACCAAAATCAAAACGCTGTTGCCATAACAATGTTAACGAATTGGCACCTATTGGGGTTGGGGGGGTAATTACCGCGATGTAATCCGTATTCTCATCCGGCAGTGCGCAGACGGCATCTGCCAGAAACCCGCGTTGCGTTCCAATGGAGGACACTACTTTGACAGGTTCAGCGTTAACGTGGGTGGTCTGTTCTACAGTTTCATCAGGCAATTCTTCTTTTGGATTCTCGACTGCTGAATAATAAAGTGCATCCTCATGCCGATGTTTAAACGCTGCCCCAAACTTGCGCCGATATTGGCGTTGTTGCCACCAATTGTAGAGATATACCGCCAGCACTAAGGCGATACCGATGCCGAGCAAGCTAATTTGTAGTTCACTCATAGATTAAGAATAATACGATAGATTAGTTTTCTGCATGCGCGAGCACATTAAGCCGTTGTTGGCGGATTATCGCAAGAGAGCCAAGAAATGGCAAAGGCTACCGAGCTTGACCGATTTTATTCAAATTATATTTTTTACTTTGCCCACTATTACGGGAAAGTTTGTATCAATAAACCGAGATACTTCTATAACGATAGATTTTCAGTTACGTATTTACTTCGATGGCGTATACAAACTCCTTATCAATAAACCATCAATACCTAATTATTCATATCGATACGATCAATTTCTCCAAATATACTTTAATCTGCTCTAATGTTTGAGCGGCGTCAATTATCACAAACCGGCCCGGATATTTTTTACAACGCTCTAAATAAGCTTGCCGAACGTTCTCGAAAAAACCGTCTTTTTCCTGTTCAAAACGATCCAGCGATGCATTTGCCGATAGCCGTTGGCGTGCCACTTCAACCGGGAGGTCAAACAATAATGTCAAATCCGGTTGAAAATTTTCATGCACCCAGCCTTCCAATTGTTCCAATTTTGATACCTTCACCCCCCGGCCTCCTCCCTGATAGGCAAAGCTTGCATCGCTAAAACGATCGGACACTACCCATATTCCACTTTGTAATGCCGGCTTGATAACGCGCTCGATATGCTCAAAACGGGATGCGAACATTAACAACGCCTCCGTTTCTGCAAGCATGGGTTTATTTAACAGAATATCGCGCAAGCTTTCGCCCAACGGGGTACCACCCGGTTCCCGGGTTACCAGCACCTCCCGGCCACGCTTGCGCAATTCTTCGACAAACCAAACCAAATGGGTACTTTTACCTGCACCATCCACTCCTTCGAATGTTATAAACTTTGGCTTGTTCATTTGTTCATTCCCCAACAAAATTATTCTTCGTGATTTGGCGTACATTTTCCAGACAACAAGCTGGCCGAAATAATCAACACCGCACCGATAATTTCATGCAATTCCATTTTTTCGTCAGCCAGAAAATACGACGATACGGCAGCAAACACCAATTCGGATAACAACAAAACAATGGCCTGATTGGCCGGCAAATAAGTTAAACCATGTTGAACGGCGAAACTAATGGCGCATAACACTAACCCGATCAAACACAGCAACCACCACGTATTCGGGGGAATACTCTGCAATTGAACCCAAATATGTCCCTGAAACAAAAGCAATATGATTGTAAATAATATCGTGCCCATCCATACGCTGAACACTTTGAAATTTACACTCAAATGCTGCATGCGGCGCACCGCCACATTCGTTAAAGCAAAACTAACGCCCGCCGAAAGTGCTATCCATTCCGCCCGATTTTGCGGTAACGGCAGGCCAAGTTGAATATCCCACAGCATGACAACCGCACCACACAATGATAGCGCCACAACTGCATGGCCATAACGATTTAATTTTTCCCCGAGTAACCAATGCGAAAAAAATACTGTCCATAATGGCGCGAGATAAAACAACAGCAACACGCGCATCACTTCGCCATCCAGCATGGCCAGTACATAACCCAAATTAGTCCAACCCGCATTGGACATCAGAATAATACCCAACCACCCGGCGACCTTTAATTCACGCCATACCGGCCCCACAAAACATAGGCCCAGCATCAACGCGATACAATAGCCGATCAGTGTGGATATCTCGCCTCCCACCCCCATATTTTGCAATGCACGATAGGGATACCACATTAATCCCCATACCAGCGCACCAGTCAACAGCCCCATCACCGGTAAAATTTTTTGTTTTGATGTCACTCGCTACGCCTTTATAATTGCCTAATTGCGCCCATCCAGTTTAAGCAAAATCATGAATCCCGATCTTGATCGTCTGCAGCCCTACCCGTTCCAGAAACTTGCCAAATTGTTCAGTTCAGTTACCCCTAACCCGTCTTGTCGGCCCATCAGCCTGCACATTGGTGAGCCCAAACACGCCACTCCACAATTCATTAATGACGCACTAAGCGCCAATCTGTCCGGACTTTCGAATTATCCCACAACCGCAGGGAATGACGCGCTACGCGGCAGCATTGCCCGCTGGCTGGAGCAGCGATACGATTTGCCCGCGCTGGATGCAAAATCACAAGTCCTGCCGGTAAACGGCAGCCGTGAGGCGCTATTTGCTTTCGCCCAGGCGATCATTGATCGTACATGCGACAACCCCACCGTGGTTTGCCCCAACCCGTTTTATCAAATATATGAAGGCGCCGCACTTCTGGCTGGTGCCACGCCCTATTTCCTCAACACCGTACCAGAAGATAATTTCACATTGAATTTTGATCAATTGCCACAGAAAGTTTGGCAACGCACACAGCTGATTTATGTATGCTCGCCCGGCAATCCCACTGGCCGTGTTATGAAACTTGCAGAATGGAAGACGCTATTCGATCTGGCCGATCATTACGGTTTCGTTATTGCGGCCGATGAATGTTATTCGGAAATTTATTTCGATACGCCGCCACTCGGCGCACTCCAGGCGGCACAGCAACTGGGCCGAGGCGATTACCGCAGTCTGGTATCTTTTTTCAGCCTGTCCAAACGCTCCAATGTGCCCGGCATGCGATCCGGCTTTGTCGCGGGCGATGCAAAAATAATTGAAAAATTTACGCTTTATCGCACCTACCACGGCTGCGCCATGAACCCGGCTGTTCAAGCAGCCAGTGCCATCGCCTGGCAAGATGAACAACATGTCGCCGAAAACCGCCGGCTGTATGTAGAAAAATTTACACAGGTTGTCGATATTCTGAATCCTATTTTGCCCTTAACACTGCCGGATGCCAGTTTCTATCTTTGGCTACGGACACCCATCGCCGACACCAGTTTCGCGCAATATTTGCATCGGGACTATAATGTCACCGTGTTGCCCGGCAGTTTTCTGGCGCGTGATGCACATGGTGTGAATCCGGGAGAAAATTTTATCCGTATCGCCTTGGTTGCAGAGCTGCATGAAACATTGGAAGCCGCACATCGTATCGCCGAATTTACCCACAAACTTATCTAGGAAAATCATGGAACAACTGCAACAGATCATCGAATCCGCCTTTGAGCATCGTACCGAAATTACACCACGCAATGTAGACGCAAAACTGAAAGATGCCGTGAGCACTGCCATGGGCCATCTTGACCACGGCACGCTGCGTGTGGCGGAAAAAATAGACGGCCAGTGGGTAACCCATCAATGGCTAAAGAAAGCCGTGCTTTTATCATTCCGTATTGAAGATAATGCATTTATTAAGGGCGGATTTACCAATTATTACGATAAAGTTCCTTCCAAATTTGCCGATTTTAACTCGCGCGACTTTCGTGAAGGTGGCTTTCGCGTTGTACCGCCGGCTGCCGCACGAAAAGGCTCGTTCATCGCCAAAAATGTAGTTTTGATGCCCTCTTACGTCAATATTGGCGCATATGTAGATGAGGGCACCATGGTTGATACGTGGGCGACAGTTGGTTCATGCGCCCAGATTGGCAAAAACGTTCATTTGAGCGGCGGAGTGGGTATCGGTGGCGTATTGGAGCCTGTACAAGCTAATCCGACCATTATCGAAGATAACTGTTTCATCGGTGCACGCTCGGAAATTGTTGAAGGTGTGATTGTTGAAGAAGGCGCAGTAATTTCGATGGGTGTGTATATTGGACAAAGCACCAAGATTTTTGATCGCGAAACAGGCGAAGTACATTATGGCCGTGTACCGGCTGGCTCGGTAGTTGTGTCCGGCAACCTGCCATCCTTGGATGGCAGTTATAGCCTGTATTGTGCCGTAATCGTTAAGAAAGTCGACGCCAAAACCCGGGCTAAAGTTGGTATTAACGAGTTGCTGCGCGGAATTTAAAGGCTAAATTTAGCCGGGAGAAAATCATGATCATAACCCCCCTGTTACAACTGGCAGCCGATAAAAAGGCTTCTGATCTTTTTTTCTCCGCAGGCGCTCCGGTTCACATCAAGATTAATGGCGTGGTTAAACCCGTAAATGCTGAGAAACTTGATAGCGAAACGATTGAACGCATTGCCTATGAAATAATGACGCACGAGCAAATTTCGGCATTTGAATCATGTATGGAAATGAATTTTTCCTACCGTGCCTTGGATACCGGGAATTTTCGGGTCAATATTTTTCGCCAGCGAAACAGCGTTTCCATGGTTATTCGTTATATCAAGTTCAATATTTACAACACGGAAGAACTGAATCTGCCACCGATACTGAATCAACTTATTTTAGAAAAACGCGGCATGATTTTAGTTGCGGGAGCAACCGGATCAGGGAAATCCACCACGTTGGCAGCCATGATTGAACACCGTAATGGTATTGTCCCCGGCCATATTTTAACCATTGAAGATCCTGTCGAGCATCTATTTAAACACAATAAATCCGTCGTTAATCAACGTGAAATTGGTACAGACACGCTCTCTTATAGCAATGCCTTGGAAAGCGCCATGCGCGAGGCACCCGATGTGCTGATGATCGGAGAAATCCGTGATCGGGAAACATTCAAACATGCGCTACTCTTCGCCCAAAGCGGCCATGTGTGTCTCTCTACATTACACGCCAATAATAGTTACCATGCGCTGAACCGCATTATAAATCTCTTCCCGCATGATTCACGCCGCGCCATACTCGCCGACTTGGCGATGAGTTTACGTGCAATTATTTCCCAACGGTTGGTGACCAGTGTGCATGGCACGTTAGTTCCGGCCGTGGAAGTTTTACTGAATACAACCCTAATCGCGGAACTGATTAAAAATGACGAACTCGACAAAGTTCGTGATGCAATTGATCAAAGCGTGTCACCCGGTTCGCAGACTTTTGAGCAGGCGTTATACAAATTATTTAAAAGTGGAGAAATCACCAAGGAAGAAGCATTACGTCATGCCGACTCAGCCAGCAATTTATCATCCCTCATCTATTACTCGTAATTCATCCACTCAAATTACAGGCAAACTCTCTATGCCATGCTTCTTTTTCCATTAAATAAGCTGACAGATCAACGGATTAATCGATGGTGAAATTATATGGAATTGCAAATTGCAATACGGTCAAAAAAGCTCGCATGTGGTTGGACCAGCATCATGCCGAATATTACTTTCACGATTTTAAAAAACACGGCTTGGAATCAGATCTGGCACAGTGCTGGCTGCAACAGGTAGGATGGGAAAAATTAATCAATCGTAGTGGCTTGACCTGGCGTGGCTTGTCAATGGAGCAAAAACAAGCCGTCACGAGCAATGTTAGCGCACTCCCATTGTTGCTGGAAAAATCCAGCATCATTAAACGTCCCCTATTGGAACAAAATAACAAGCTGTTACATATCGGTTTCGATGAAGCCAGTTATCAACAAATTTTCAACTTCAAATTTTAAGCTATCTATGTCCACCACATTGGAACTTGCCAAACAACTTATCGCCTGTCGTTCACTCACACCGCTGGATGAAGGCTGTCTGACCATTATTGGCACACGCCTCGAACCACTTGGATTCAAACTGGAAACCTTACGCTGCGACGACGTGGACAATTTATGGGCACGGCGCGGCAGCAATGGCCCTGTCGTCTGTTTTGCCGGGCACACCGATGTCGTCCCAACCGGCCCACTGGATAAATGGCACAGCGACCCTTTTACCCCAACCATACGCGATGGATTGCTGTACGGGCGCGGCGCGGCCGACATGAAAGGCTCTCTGGCTGCCTTCGTTACCGCCATCGAACAATTTGTGGCAACACACCCGGATCATGCTGGTTCAATTGCCTTGTTACTGACTTCGGATGAAGAAGGTATCGCCGTTAATGGCACAGTTCGCGTAGTAGAGATGTTGCAAACGCGCGGTGAAAAAATGGATTACTGCATCGTGGGGGAACCTACATCATCAACTAAAACGGGCGATACCATCAAAAATGGACGGCGCGGTTCACTGTCAGGCGTACTTACCGTAAAAGGAATACAAGGTCACATTGCTTATCCACATTTGGCCCAAAATCCCATTCATCTTGCCGCGCCTGCCATCACCGATCTGGCTGCAATGGCGTGGGACAATGGGAATGATTACTTTCCGGCTACCACCTGGCAGATTTCCAACATACATGGCGGCACAGGCGCAACCAACGTTATTCCGGGTACGGTGGAAATCATTTTCAATTTTCGTTTTTCAACAGCCAGTACAGTAGATGAATTAAAAGCCAAAACCCACGCTATCCTCGACAAACACGGGTTGAATTATGAGTTAGTCTGGTCACTGTCAGGCAAACCCTACCTCACTCCGCGCGGAGAGCTGGTGAATGCAATAGGCGCCGCCATCCAAGAGGTAACAGGCATCGAAACCGAGCTTTCCACCAGTGGTGGCACATCGGATGGACGCTTCATAGCCGATATCTGCCCGCAAGTAATTGAATTTGGACCGCTTAATGCCACGATCCATAAACTCAATGAATGTGTACCCGTAGCCGATCTGGATGTGTTATCAAAAATCTATTACCGCACACTAGTCAATCTGTTGGTAAGCAAGACATGAGTGTCCTGCATAATCTTGAAAACCCCAACGAGCTCAGCACCGTACGCGACTGGCTGCGTTTTACGGTCAGCGCATTCAATGAAGCAAAGCTCAGTTTCGGGCACGGATCGGCCAGCGCATATGATGAAGCGGCCTACCTTATTCTGCATACGCTGCATCTGCCACTGGACACACTGGATCCCTTTCTTGATGCAAAACTCATTGTCGAAGAAAAAAATACCTTGCTTGCAATGCTCGAACAACGCGTAACCAAACGAATTCCTGCTGCCTACCTGACGCATGAAGCCTGGTTAGGAGATTTCCGTTTTTATGTGGACAAACGCGTTATCGTGCCGCGCTCGTTTATCGCTGAACTGTTACGGGAGCAATTTGCGCCTTGGATAGATAATGAAAAAATTGTGGCCAATGTGTTGGATCTTTGCACCGGCAGCGGCTGTCTCGCCATTTTGGCCGCACATGCTTTCCCGGATGCCGATGTGGATGCTGTCGATATTTCTTCTGATGCATTGGAAGTTGCGCGACGCAATATTGCGGACTATGGCTTGGAAGACCGAATTAATATTATTCAGTCAGATCTGTTTGCCAATCTACAGGGTAAACAATATGACATCATCATAAGTAACCCCCCGTATGTGGATGCGCCATCCATGACCGCTTTGCCACCGGAATACCGGCATGAACCGCAATTCGCATTAGGCAGCGGTGCAGATGGGTTGAATGCCACACGCGAGATATTGAAACATGCGGCTGATTACCTCAATCCCAACGGATTTCTTGTGGTCGAAATCGGCCATAATCGCCCCGTACTGGAAGCCGCATATCCTGACCTGCCTTTCATCTGGCTTGAAGTGTCTGCAGGAGACGACTTTGTATTTATGCTGCGGCGCGAGGATTTAGTTTGAAGTTACCTCGATTTAATCCGACACTGCACTTGAAGTTAACCCAATATTACACTCTCTTCATCTCCACAATCATTCACCAAACTTGCGGATAAACCAAGTTTTCACCCACTGAGTCGAAATCATGTAGCACAGCAACATGATCCCCAGCAGCAGCCAGTACGAAGGAGGCAGCGCAACAAAACCAAGTGTGCCAGCCAATGGTAAAATAGTCAGCAACGCACCCACTGCAACGATTAGTTGATAGCAACCAACCCAGCGTGAACAGTAACTTGAGATAGGGAGCAAAAACATGACAACACACAATGCCAACAACGTAAGAATCAAGCACAAGTATTTCGCCTATCTGAAGGAAACCCAACGTCACAGCGAGCAGACGATTGATCCGTTCGCCAAGGCGCTGGCGCGGTTTGAAGTCTATACCAAGCACAAAGACTTCAAGGCATTTCACTTTGAACAGGCGATAAATTTCAAGCGGCATCTTGCCGAACAAAAGGGGCAGCAGTCCGGAAAAAAGCTGAGTAAAGCCACACTGCACAGCACCCTTACGGCACTCAAGAAATTCTTCCAGTGGTTATCGCGCGAATCCGGCTACAAGACCCGCGTTCGGCATAACGATGCAGATTATTTCAACCTGTCCGGCAAGGACACGCGCATCGGGAGCAACGGTGGCCGACTTTGGTACAGATCAAGCACGTCATCAATACGATGCCAGCCACCACAGACATTGAGCGCCGGAACCGCGCGCTCATCGCCTTCACGCTGCTAACGGGCGCACGGGACAGCGCCATTGCCTCAATGAATCTGAGCCATATTGATCTTATTGCAAACAAGGTCAATCAGGATGCGCGCAAAGTTAATACGAAGTTCAGCAAAACCTTCGACACCTTCTTTTTTCCGGTGGGTGATGAAATTCGCGGTATTGTGGCGGAGTGGGTGACGTATCTCCGGGATGAAAAACTTTGTGGTAATGATGATCCGCTTTTCCCTGCGACACGCATTGTGGTTGGCGCATCCAAACAATTTGAAGTGGCTGGCCTCGATTGCAAACACTGGAGCAGTGCATCACCCATCCGCGCGATTTTCCGCGAGGCGTTCGAGGCAGCAGGGGTGGATTACTTTAATCCGCACAGCTTTAGAAATACCATCATTCAGCTTGGTGAAACCACCTGTAAATCACCAGAAGAATATAAGTCGTGGAGCCAAAACATCGGGCATGATAAGGTTTTGATGACCTTTACAAGCTATGGCGTAGTGTCGTATCAGCGGCAGGGAGAAATCATCAAAGGGCTGGCCACGCCGCAGGAAGCCAAGCCGACGATGGATTATAAGGAACTGGCGAAGGCATTCGTTCAAGAAGTGCGAAACAATGGGGGGATGCCGGTTTAGTTGAAAAACGCCAGCATTTGGCCACTGCCATCGCAGTGTCTGGCATTGCCTTGCAGGGCAAGCGGGTGCGCTTCTATTTCACGGTCGATCTGGTCAACGTCCTGGAGCGGGAGAAACGTGATGGCAAAGCCGGGCGGATTGCGCTGACTCTGATGCGCATCGACCTCGTCATTCTGGACGAACTTGGGTATCTTCCGTTTAGCCAGGCTGGCGGTGCCTTGCTGTTTCACTTGCTGTCCAAGCTGTACGAGCATACCAGCGTGATTATCACGACGAACCTGAGCTTCTCTGAATGGTCGAGCGTGTTTGGTGATGCGAAGATGACTACAGCGTTATTGGATAGGCTCACCCATCACTGCCATATCATGGAGACGGGCAATGAGTTATACCGATTCCAGCACAGCAGCATGGCCGCAAAGTCGCGTATCAAGTCGCGGGAGCAAACACGGAAAGGAGGCAAAGCAATACCACCTCAAGAGGCGTTCTGATTAGGTTTGTGCGGGGAAAGACGCGAGGGGCAAAACCTTAGCGAATTTCCTCGCACTTGATGGTTGTTTAAAAAAATGGAAAAGGTGAACTTCAATAACCAGTTGTTGGTACACTTATCCACAGTTGCTGGTTCAAAATACAGCGACAGGTTCTGGGTTATAGATTCGGCCATTAAATAGTTTGAATTTTTGGTGATTTTGCATGTCGTAGTTGCATGAAAAAAATAGACGCCAGAACCCTCAAAGACGAAGCACTGCATGAACGCCGCAGGCAAGTCATCCGACTACATAAGCGTGGTGGCAGTCCCACGCAAATAGCTCAAGTTTCGGAGTTGAGCTACCCCGC
>JBIIMQ010000138.1:0-4573 GCA_044337935.1 Candidatus Nitrotoga sp. | reverse complement strand
CCAGCTTAGGTTCAAAATAATTATTGCGCACCAGATACAACACATTACTTTGACCACGTTCACCGTTCAGAATTACCCTGCCATCTCCACTCGGGCGACCTTGCCGATCGCGGCTTTCATAACGGGTACCGGGAGTAATAATACAACTCACGCCTTGTGCGGCCCAAGCACTCTCCACCACATCATTCCAAACAAAAGTTGTGGGAACTGCAACAACCGGTTTTTCACCAAAAATTTGCATATAGACATTAACCTCTTCCGCCACAGCAGCGCGGATTTCTGCTTCTGAAAGCGGATAGGAAGGTAATGAAGCGGCGTTAATCCAGCGACTTTGCAGTTGGGAAGGCAAGTCTTCGCTAAGCGCGATGCCATTTATTTTCAACCACTCAGACACGTGCGCATCCGATTTTGCCGCCATCATTACTGCATGCGGCCAATAGTGCTCCATACCATGCAGTTGGGGAGCGAACACACCCTCATCAATCCCCAAGCGCATTGCGGTTAATACAGGTTTGAAACTGGCATGATCCAGAACAATCCGAATATAACCTGATTCCTGTGCAGAACGCATGGCCTGAGTATCCGCAATGCTCAGAATTACGCCCAAAGTCATTACTGGACAACGGCCGGATTTATCCCGATGACGTTTTAGTATTTTCCGCAGTGCATCGAGAGTCTGCGCCTGCTCCGCTGGCCCCGCACCCCAATCATCACTCTCAAAAACCAGTACTGGATACCGCAACACCGGTTCCCGCCAATAAGCGGCCAGCGTATGGCGATAGACGAAAAGCAATACCACTTGGGTTAACAACCAAAGGATACATACGCCACTTAGCCAAATTTGCATCGTAATTTAAAGATTATGCGGATTTTCAGAAATCGCCGTCGAACAAATTGAATATCCGGGTGAAACGATTCAAAGCTTATACCCCATGGCACAGGCAGTAGCTTCGACTTTAGCCAGCATTCGCTCGATTTTTTCGCGATTACGGCCATCTTTCCACTTATCCAGGCGTATTTCAGAAAAGGCGTTATACGGCGTATCCAGCACATTCTCACAGTGCGCCTGCATTTGCCCATTGAAAGGTAGATCGCTAGCCTCGAATAGTTTGTGAAAACTCTCTACCGGAGAGCGCACTATATCTTCGTAAAATACTTCGCTCCACTGCGCTGCAGGGATAATGCACTTCGCGTCAAGGATAGCCTGGTTAATCACGTTATATTGAAATGCGCAAACCTCCTCAATAGAGGCGTTTACATAATCACGCCAGCCATTGGCAAGAAAAAAACACCACTGTTTATAACGTCCGTTCTCGACTGTGATATCTTCTGGCAGTAGATTTGACCAGGTGGCAAACTCATCCGGTTTGTTCCAACCCTCAATAAGAGAATTGATGTTATCGCCGGGACTGCGTTTTACATAAACGAAATGCGCATCCGGAAACAAGGCATATAAATACAGTACGCATAAGCCATTCTGGTTATTCTTGTCGACGAAACGGGATAGCCCCGTCCTGGCATAGAAATAACGTGTAACGAAGTCCCGGTCTGCGATACTGGCATCGGTTGCATCCAGACCATGCGTGTCCCAATTTTTGTTGAGAAGTGGATGTATATCCACCCAAAAATCATGGGTTTCACGATTTAACGAGCCTATGACGTGAGATTGGGAGAAAGTTTTGTACACCACGGTAGTGCCGGCACGGCTGCAGCCCACGATAAAAATCGGCTTGTGCGCCGGAATTTTTACCGCATCCCACCACACACCACGCGCCACGCGACGAGCACGAGAGAAGTGGAACTCCAAGGTTTTTTCAACCTTAAGCCAAAAATCACTCAAAATTTTCTCTCATTGTCAAAACTACGGAAAGTTATGCCACTATTCTAGCAAAATAGCCCCGAGAACTAAATTTTCGCAGAATTGATCACAACCAACGGATTATTAATCGTGCCAACCGCTAACTGCCCAACCGTTTACATCAGACAAGTTACGTTTCATTCAGACTAAGCCTGCTGAAGCATATGACAACCAATTGATTAACAATGAACATCGTCAATCTCGACACGAACAAAATTTGCTCAGCGAGGTTCTAACCGGGTCTTAATAACAACCACCATTACTGAATTTCACACCTGCATATTCATAATGTCGTTATAAGCAGCCACCACTTTATTACGAACCTGCACTGCAGTCTGGAAAGATAGATTTGCCTTTTGCATGTCTATCATTACATCACTCAAGCTGACCTTGTCATCCCCTAATACAAAAGCCTTCTGCATTGATTCTGCGTGATTTTGCGCCTGAGCCACGCCATCCAATGAAGATTTTAAAACACTGGCAAAATCTGCCGTTGGAGCTGCCGTAGTTTTCGGTGCAACTCCGCCCTGCGCAATGGCCATTGCAGCGCGCATTTCAGACAATAAACCATCCACTCCGGAAACATTCATAATTCACCTCCATTGTTGAACTTGCACCTTATCACCCGATCTTGTCGTTCTAGCGCTGGAAAAGCAGGAGAATTCCTTCTCTTTTCACGGCACCGCATCGGAAATGCTTGGAGATAATGCAAAGCGTGCGTTACTGGATCAATGATTTCAGAATTACTATTGCACCGTATTGATTTTGTGGCATACGCTCACATAGTGTGTATTACCCAGTGTGACGACGGATTTTTACTGACTGATTAACCTTCCGATCCTGAATTTAAAATATTAATAAATATGGCAACTATAATGGCAGAACAAAATGCAACCCCTACGCTGATGCAATCGCTGGCAGGGTTCAATAGCAAGCAAAGCATCGGTCTTTTGATCGCCGCTGCTGCTATGATAGCATTGACCTTCGGCATGTGGACTTGGGGAAAGACGCCTGATTACCGTGTGTTATATGGTAACCTTTCCGATCGCGATGGTGGGGCTATCATGGAATCACTGCAGCAAATGAATGTGCCTTACAAATTTTCCGAAGGCGGCGGCGCGTTGCTTGTTCCTGCCGACCGGGTACATGAAGTACGTTTGCGCATGGCTTCACAAGGTTTGCCCAAAGGCAGCGTGGCCGGATTCGAACTGATGGAAAACCAGAAGTTCGGCACCAGCCAGTTTCTCGAACAGATGAATTACCAACGCGCTCTGGAAGGTGAACTGGCGCGTTCAATGCAAACGCTAGCTTCGGTACAAAGCGCACGCGTACATCTGGCCATACCCAAACCGTCAGTATTCGTAAAAGAACAGCAACAACCGGGGGCATCCGTCGTATTGACGCTACATCCCGGTCGCACTCTGGATAACAGCCAGATAAACGGCATCGTGCATCTTATTTCCAGCAGCGTACCCAACATGCCCGCCAAAAACGTTACCGTGGTGGATCAAAGCGGTGCATTATTAAGCACTGTCAAAGAAGGCAATGCCGGGCAGATGGATGCCACACAAATCAACTACGTGCGGCAAATCGAACAGGCTTACATCAGCCGCATTGAGGCCATTATCGCGCCATTGGTTGGCGCAACCAATGTACGGGCCCAAGTCACAGCAGACATCGATTTCGCACAAACTGAACAGACTGCCGAAAGCTACAAACCAAATCAAGACCCAAAAGAATCCACCGTACGCAGCCAACAAACTACAGCATCAACAAATGGTGGAGGTCAAAATGCGTCCGGAGTACCAGGAGCATTATCAAATCAGCCACCGGTTCCCGCCACCGCCCCCATTGTCACCCCATCCAGCTCAGTGGCAGCAGCGGCATCCGGGGGCACAACCAGTTCGTTAAAGGAGTCAACAACAAATTATGAAGTGGATCGCACCATCCGTCATACCAAATTACCTGTGGGCAGCATAAAACGTTTGTCAGTTGCAGTGGTACTTAACCATCGCATCATTACAGATAAGAATGGAAAAAAGAGTTCAAAACCGCTTACCGATAGCGAAACTGCACAAATCACCGCATTGGTCAAAGATGCCATGGGTTTCAACGTCAGCCGCGGTGACAGCCTTAACGTTCTGAACAGCGCCTTCAACGTTGAAAAAGAAGTCGTAACACCGGAGGAACCTCTCTGGAAACAGCCGGAAATGATCGCCTTGGCCAAAGATATTCTTAAATATTTATTGATCACAGGCATCGGACTATATCTGATACTCGGGGTTATTCGACCCGCATTAAGGAATGTTTCTGCAGCAACAGCGGCTGCACAGGTATCAGCAACAGGCAACGCGAATAATACTAACCAAGCAGCAATGCCTGATCACGGCACCGCACAAGCCGCAGAACAGCCGGTCACCAATCCCTATGAAAAGAATTTGGAGATTGCAAAGAAAATAGCCGTACAGGATCCAAAAATCGTGGCATCGGTTGTTCAGGGATGGGTGAATAACAATGAGTGATGACGGCATTACTAAAAGTGCGATTCTACTCATGACGCTTGGCGAAACCGAGGCTGCGGAAGTTCTGAAATATCTTGAGCCCAGAGAAGTACAAAAAATCAGTTCTGCCATGGTAGCGCTCAAGGGCATAACCCGTGAACAGATCATTAATGTGTTTGATGAGTTTCATGAAATCGCCGCACAAAAAACGACC
>JBIIMQ010000137.1:0-4583 GCA_044337935.1 Candidatus Nitrotoga sp. | reverse complement strand
GCGCGTCAATGGGGAAGAATTATTTGATTTTGCCTCGGCGCGTTCCACATTCGCCAAACGTCTGGAACTCTCGATTTCATCTGATGCAGGTACGAGCGTGACACAATTAAAGGAAGTGCTTGAACCCTATCGGGAGGGCAAATGCGCGGTGTTGGTGCGTTACAGCAATTCAAGCGGAAGCGCAAACCTGAAGCTGGACGAATCCTGGAATGTCTCGCTGCACAGCGATTTGGTGGACGGATTAAGAAATTTGCTGGGCGAGCAGAATGTTCGCATTGCATATTCCTGAGAAAACTTTCCTTGTCCGGTTGGAGTCGTGCGGCGTCATGCTCTATTTGAGAGGCGAGTCCGGGCGGAAAATGCGGAAGATTGGAAACCGGATTATTTAATCCGCACGCCGGGTTGCGCACCTTCATCCGGACTAAGGATGAACAATCCCGGCGCATCGCCGGAAGCCGCCAGCACCATGCCTTCCGATAAACCGAATTTCATCTTGCGTGGCGCAAGATTGGCAACCATCACCGTCATGCGCCCCTTTAATTTCTCCGGATCGTAAGCCGATTTGATACCCGCGAATACAGTACGCGGTTGCGCTTCGCCGATGTCCAGTGTCAATTTCAGCAACTTTTCCGCCCCTTCCACATGCTCGGCGTTGACTATTTTCGCCACGCGCAAATCCACTTTGCTGAAGTCGTCGATGTTGATGGTTTCGGCGATGGGGGCAATGGCGTGCTGCTGTGCCTCGGCGTGGCGCGCGGGGGAATGCGATTCTGTCACGGGCTGCAAGCTTTCTTTGTTGGCGACAACCATCGCTTCGATCAGCTTGGGGTCGAGGCGGGTAGCAAGATGCTGGTATTCGTTGATGCGATGCCCCTCCGGTAGGTAGGAAGCAGCATCCTCCCATTTTTGTTCCGGTACGTTCAGGAAAAGCTCGGCCTGCCGGGCGACCACTGGCAGGATGGGTTTCAGATAGATTGTCAGTAGTCGAAAGCCTTCCATGACGATGCTGCATGCCCAGCGCGCTTTATCTTGTCCTGCTGAAGAGCCGTCCTTAACGAGTTTCCATGGCTGCGTGTTGTTAAAGAATACGTTGATGCTGTCCGCTACATCCATGATTTCCCGGATGGCCGCGCTGAAATTACGGTTCTCATAAGCGCCTTCCAGTACATGTCTTATTTCGCGCCAGTTATCAAGGCGACTCAAGAAGACATCTTCCGTGGAATCAACACCAAAATCCTTTTGGTTGTATTGAGTCAGTTCCTGTTCAGAAATACATCCCCCGCCCAACTTGGTAAGGAATGGCGCTGTCCGACTTGCGATGTTGATGTACTTTCCAATCAAATCGCTGTTCACCTTCGCGACAAAATCCTCGAGGCTCAGATCAATATCTTCCATCGTGCCGTTGAGTTTGGCGGCGTAATAGTAGCGCAGGTATTCCGAGTTGAGTCCCTGTTTGAGGTAACTGCTTGCGGTGATAAACGTACCGCGCGACTTGCTCATCTTCTCGCCATTCACAGTAAGAAAACCGTGTGCGAATAATTTGGTCGGGGTGCGGAAACCGGCGTGTTGCAGCATCGCAGGCCAGAACAAGGCGTGGAAGTAAAGAATATCCTTGCCGATGAAGTGATACAGCTCGGCATCGGAACCTTGTTTCCAGTAATTATCAAAGTTGATGTTGTGGGCGTTGCAGAATTTCTTGAAGCTGCCCATATAGCCTACTGGCGCATCCAGCCACACATAGAAATATTTGCCCGGCGCATCGGGTATTTCAAAGCCGAAATAAGGCGCATCGCGCGAGATATCCCAGTCGGATAATTTGTTTTCGCTTTCGCTGCCCAGCCATTCCTGCATTTTGTTGGCGGCTTCGGGTTGTAACGTTCCGCTGCGCGTCCACTCGCGCAGGAATTGCTGGCAGGTGTTGGCGGAGAGCTTGAAGAAATAGTGGTCGGAGTTACGTCGCTCAGGTTGCGCGCCGGATACGGCAGAATAGGGGTTGATCAATTCGATGGGCGCATAAGTGGTGCCGCATGCCTCGCAGTTGTCGCCGTATTGATCCTTGGCGTGGCACTTGGGGCACTCGCCCTTGATGAAGCGATCCGGCAGGAACATGTTCTTGACGGGGTCATAGAACTGCTCGACCGAACGCACTTCAATCAAGCCGGCAGCTTTGAGTTTGCGATAAATCGCCTGCGAGTATTCTTTGGTCTCGTTGCTATTGGTGCTGCCGTAATGGTCGAACGCCACATGGAAGCCGTCGAAATCCGCCTTGTGTTCATGCCAGACACGATCGATCAGCTGCTCCGGAGTGATGCCTTCCTTCTCGGCGCGAAGCATGATGGGCGTGCCATGGGTATCATCAGCGCAAACGTAATGACAAGTATTGCCCTGCATTTTCTGAAAGCGTACCCAAATGTCGGTCTGAATGTATTCGACCAAATGGCCCAAATGAATACTGCCATTGGCATAAGGCAATGCGGACGTAACCAGTATCTTGCGCGGCATATATAAAAAACCCCTTGTAAAGGGCCGTAATTGTAGCAAAATTGAACTATAGGCGTGACGGGGAATCTTGGGTAAAATGCCTGCCCCCTAATGTTTTGATGGCAGGAGCAGTACATGAGTTTTACTGACGCAGACGTACAAGCTGCACTGGCGAAGTTGATTGACCCCAATACAAAAAAAGATTTTGTGGCGGGCAAGTCGGTAAAGAACATCAAGATTAGCGGTGAAAGCTTATCGCTCGACATTCTGCTGGGCTATCCTGCAAAAAGTGTTTGGGACGAAATTCGGTTGGTGGTGGAAAATTATCTGCGTGGTGCTTTGCCCGGCGTTAAGTCTCTTTCCGTGAACGTGAGCAGCAAGGTTGTGCCTCATGCTGTGCAGCGCGGCGTAAAGCTGGTTGACGGAGTGAAGAATATTATTGCGGTGGCCAGCGGTAAAGGCGGGGTGGGTAAATCCACCACGGCGGTCAATCTGGCTTTGGCACTTGCTGCGGAAGGTGCCCGCGTGGGTATTCTGGATGCGGATATTTACGGCCCGTCATTGCCCACCATGATGGGCATCAAAGGCGAGCCTGTATCGCGCGACGGCAAGTCGGTCGAGCCGATGCAGGGGCACGGATTGCAGGTGATGTCTATTGGTTTCATGATTCAGGGTGAAGATGTGCCGATGGTTTGGCGTGGCCCGATGGTGACGCAGGCGCTGGATCAATTGTTGAATCAGACGCGCTGGAATGATCTGGATTATCTGGTGGTAGATATGCCACCCGGTACGGGCGATATTCAGCTGACGCTGTCGCAAAAAGTACCGGTAACCGGGGCGGTTATTGTGACCACGCCGCAGGACATCGCCTTGATGGATGCGCGCAAGGGCCTCAAAATGTTCGACAAGGTGAGCATTAAAATACTGGGGATTGTGGAAAACATGAGCACGCATATCTGCTCAAAATGCGGGCATGAGGAACATATTTTCGGGAGTGGTGGCGCTGAAAAAATGTGCAACGACTACAACGCGGAGTTTCTCGGTTCGTTGCCGCTGGATATTCGCATTCGTGAGCAGGCTGATTCCGGCAAACCTACGGTAGCGGCTGATCCAGACGGTGTAATTGCCCGTGAATACAAACAGATTGCGCGTCGTGTGGCGGTAAAAATTGCTGAAATGGCGCAAGACTACAGTGCGGCATTCCCTAAAATTGTGATGCAAAAAACATAACGGAAAAGCGTAAAGTGCAACCTGCCATGCGGCATTTATATTTTTGTTTTATTTCTTTGATCCTAACTCGTGCATCAAACCAAATATGAGCATTAAATCAGACAAGTGGATACGCCATATGGCCAAAGAGCACGGCATGATCGAGCCGTTTGAGCCGGGGCAGATAAAGGAACGAAATGACCAGCGGATCGTGTCATATGGCACATCGAGCTACGGCTACGATATTCGTTGTTCGGACGAATTCAAGCTGTTCACCAATATCAACAGCACCATCGTTGATCCGAAGAATTTTGATGCCAATTCCTTTGTCGAGCTTAAAGGCGACTATTGCATTATTCCGCCCAACTCTTTCGCGCTGGCGCGCACCGTGGAGCATTTCCGTATCCCCCGCAATGTACTGACTATTTGCCTGGGAAAATCCACCTATGCGCGATGCGGCATAATCGTTAATGTCACGCCGTTAGAGCCGGAGTGGGAGGGTTATGTGACGCTGGAGTTTTCCAATACCACGCCGCTACCGGCAAAAATTTATGCCAATGAAGGCGTGGCGCAGGTGATTTTTTTCGAATCTGACGATGTGTGCGAAGTTTCTTACAAAGATAGGTGCGGTAAATATCAGGGGCAGGTTGGGGTTACTTTACCCAAAATATAAAGGACACTTCTAAAAAACCAAGCTTCGTCACAATACGGCGTTACTCGAAAAAAATTATCGCTTACATATAAGCTATATGCCGCGCTCAAATTTGTTTACTCGTGCCTTGTCTTGCCTGGAAACTTGAATTTTTAGAGGTGCCCTAAAGTCAAACGTATATGGCTACGGTCCACCCATTTACTAAGTTCTACTGAATCATTTATAGAGGCATAAATTTAAT
>JBIIMQ010000038.1:0-14943 GCA_044337935.1 Candidatus Nitrotoga sp. | reverse complement strand
TGTATTTATGCGAGCTGACCGCAGCCATTATGGGATTCGTCAATCGGGCTTTCTTACTGATGACGATCAATTGATACGCATTCTTACCGAAGAAGCTGATAATGCCCGTAAAATCGCTGATGAAGGTAATAGCACGGATAATTCCCCGGCTCCACTACGCGTAGCCAGCCAATGGCCAAGCCGCACCATGATCGCATGCAGATGTGACACATTGCCGTTACCACCCGCCGCATCGGATGCGCAAACTCAACTTACCATGCTGCGCAGTATTACTCACCTTCTGTTTGATCCCAGACATTCCAAAAATATTGCATTAGCGCGAAACCTATCTGTTCTAGGCGGGGGAATTGTTGAAACCATAGCTTTACAACCTAACGGGGTAATATTACATTTCAAAAATGTTACCCCCCCTAAAAAGGTCGAAAATAAAGCACCTAAAAATTAATTAAACAATCGCTGTATAATCTTCCTTAGTCTGGCGCATGCACTCAAATTTTGCAACATATTGATTTATCATATGAACAAACCCATTCATGAAATTATTATTTATTTAATTGTAGCGATCAGCTCTCTGTTCATCATGAGCTATGCCGTTCATATGCTGGTCGGCGGCTTAGTTAGCAAAGAAACAGAAGATCTGTTAATTTTAGCCACCTGCATTATTGGTGTTGTGATTATAGGATTGATGGCTTGGGATGTGGCACGACGCCGCAAAGGCATTTGAATTTCTATTGCTCTACAAGTAAAGCACCTGTAAAAATTACCATCGCGCGCACCAGCAGTAGCGCCTTGCCTTGTACTCGGTGGTCCGTACGAACGCCATTATCACCCTGCAACATACGCAGGGCAGTCTTAACTTGCATCACATATAACGCATACATCATCACCAGCATCATAAAATGTATCCATACAAGGAATGATGTCAATTCATTTTCTATAATCAGACGCCGATACCAACCCTTGTAGAGATAAAGATAAAATGGCATCCCGAAATCGAACAGGGTAACACACACCATTATCGGCACGTGTAAAGCGCGTCGTCTGGCATATTTAAACGCGATGAACATTAATGCATAGGTTAGAAATCCAGCCCATACTGTGCCTGCTGTTAGCATTTTTTAACCCACGCACGTGTAATTTGTCTATTTTAATAACTAGTTAATTATAGCCACCTAAACTCCAGAGCCATTTAACTAAATTCTGAATTTCATTAACAAGGGGATTCTCAATGTGAATGCATTAGAAATCACCTGTTAATGCGAACTTACTTATTACAACCACACGAAATTAATCCAGTTTCTTATTGGCTTTAAGCAATTCTTGAATTTCCTGATAATTTTTTATTGTGGAAAACTGTCCCTTATGAAATATAAATTGCAATCGCTGACCCAGTTTATCCAAACCCACCAGACCAAATGAACGCCCGGAGTAATCCGCATAAACTCGCAAATCCTTCAGCCCCTGTTGTTCCCCGTTACGCATAATAATTTGCGTTCCCGCATCACCGATTTCAATTGCAATAGGCGCGGTAGGTAATATCATTAACCGGGTTTTCAATATTCGATTTGCGCCCATCATAAAAAAGAAGCAGGCCAAAAACGAAAACAAATACGCCAAACTAACATCTTCGCCATACCAAAATTTAAACGCCATGGACACCAAAGCTATAACAGTAGGGACATATAACAACAAATCCCACATCATGCCTTTGCGATCTTGCACTAAAACAAAACGTTTATTACTCACTTTGATCAACCTGCATTTTTTTCTATTTGAGATTTAAGAATCTTTGAAATTCCCGCTTCCATTTCACCATGCAACATACGACCTGGCTGAACACCACTAACGATACCCTTACTATCTATAAAAAATGTCCATGGGTCACCCATTACGTGATACGCCTTAAATGCTTGCGGATTTTGATACTGATCCATATGCAAAAAAAGTACCTGTGATTGATACTTCTCTAATAATGCTTTCAAGATTTGCAACTGACCATCACATACCGTGCAATGACCTGGGGTGGCGAACTCTAAGACAATAGGTTTACCGAGCGCCAATGCCTTGTCCAACGAATATTGGTACATTCGCGCATCTGGCTGACGATATGTGGTCATTTTGCTCATGTCTCCGCCAACATCAGCCAATGTTTTAGTGGGTAAACTTGGGGCTAACATTCCCTGTTGCAACGCCCCCATAGAAGCCCCCCCTATGCCCCACGAAGAAATTTGATCACCACAGCCGCCAACTAAACAGGCGACAATAAACAACCATTGTATTTTTTTGCTCACTTGGATCGGTTCCATCCGTGACATGTGCGGTAGATGTTATATCCCCAGATAATATTTGCCAAAAGCACTATGCTGCCAAATATTCCAGAGAGAGACATAAAACGTGCCGCCGCCATCTCCCCGCCCTCCTCAATAAAAACGCCAATTAAACCCGCCGCGCTAAAGAAAATCACAACACCCAACAAGCCCAAATTATGTGTCCAAAAATGGACTTTTACCAAACGTAAGCTATAAATTGGGCGCCGCACCAATCGCGGAATCAAATAATAAACCGCACCAAAAATCGCCATTTCCACCCAGCCCAGCAAATTAATATGCGTATGGCCTAAAACAAGCCTGTGACCGGGAATTCCGCTATTAACGAAATTCCTAAACATAGGCACACCGCCCATCAATGCCCCCCAAGAAAAACCAATTATGCTGTAAATAATACATGCATAAATAAACCACAACGTATATTTTGTATATTCCTTATCGTGAGCCCATGGCTCATTTTGTACCTGTGTCATGCTTAATCTCTTTCGTTTTTGATTTCACTTCTTCACGCACATCCTTAAATTCCGACTTCCAACTGTCAGGTGCCCACATCCTGACCATTTCATCTATAAACCTTGACTCTCCCCCGCTTTCCGGGGGAAGTCTGGATGCATTAGACCCTGGATTAGCCTTCAATTCGGAAAGAAATGCAGCAATTGCGCGTAAATCCGATTGCGGTAACTTCGCTACAAAGGCAGCCCCCTTGGATGGCCCATGATCCATCGTAGTCCCGGGATAAACGGCCTCCGGATCCACCAAAAATTGATTCAGGTATTCCAAAGAGCGTTTAGAACCTATCCCGTCAAGAACTAACCCCATATTTGTACCGTTACGCATCGCACGATGACAGATAGTACATCCTGCCGTTCGAAATATTTCCGACCCGCGCATACCTTCCGCAGAAAAATTGTACTGCAAAACCGGATACATCGGCTTGTCTAAGCGCGACCTGACAACTTCTAACACCAACCAACTAGCAAGAGCCATGATACCAATTAGCGCAAATCCCCCAAATAGCAATTTTTCCCCAAGCTTCATATTGCTAATTGCCATACCGAATACTCCCCGCTACTAATACGCATTTCCATAAATAAAATCCCCGCGCCTAAACAACTCGACGCGGGGACTCCACAAGCAAAACTATTCAATAATCAATAATTCCTAGTGGTGCAATACTTCCCTCAAGACAGTTTGATTATCGATAAGCAAACCATCACGCACATTAACTGGTGGAGCAGATGTTAAATATGCAGCGACATTATAAATGTCATCATCAGTTAGCGTTTTTGCCACGGTCTGCATCATAGGAACGCCACCAACCACGGGATCATTATTCCTCGAACCATCACGCCAGCTCTTCAACTGATTAACCAAGTACACATATTTCTGATTTCCAATTGCCGGGAAAATAGGATCCGCACCCCGCCCATTGAATCCATGACACGAATAGCAAGAAGCCACCTTACCCGGCACCCCACTATGAACCAGAAGCTTCCCTAAATGCGACTGACCAACCTGCTGCCCTTCCGCTTTAAGCGCCTTCAAATCAGACGGCTCATACTTTCTAGGTAAGCTATCTACATACGCAGCCACATCACGACGATCTTGTTCGCTCAATGTTTTAGCAAATCCGTTCATTACCGCACCCAGCCCAGATGGAACTCTCTTATCCGCAGCAAAATTTGTTAGCTGCTTAACCAGATAAACATAACCGATATTAGCCAAGCGAGGCGCGCCCATGGAGTCATTACCCAATGCATTTTCCCCATGACAAGATTGGCAAGCAGGAACATCACCCTTACCTTGTGTAAAAATAACCTTACCGTTAGCAGGATTTGCACTAACTTTTCCAGCTTCCGAAGAAGCTGCCGTTCCCGACACCAACATAGTAACCGCTATTACTGTAAACCATGACGACAACATGGATGTAGATTTGCGCATTTCCCCCCCCCTTATTCCCTAAAATCCTTCAATTTATCTTCCCTGCCAACTTTACAAGTTGCCGACCACCCACCACAGCGAGCCACCCCAACTTCAGATGACATCAAAAGCAATTGTTCCCACTCGCAGGATTAATATTCCAAATCTTGTTTCTCTATGTTTTTTAAGAATTTTTCTTAAATAAGATTATGGCCAAACTAAAAATAAATCCAAAAATGCATAAGTACATTAAAAGAACTTGGCCGGTAGTCACATTCTCAAACATAACTTCTCCTTCTTCCCAATACCACTTGATTAAAAAACTAACTAATTGTGTTTACAATCCTTCTATGCCCGTGAATTCTATCACTGCATATTTAAATAGCGCAAGTTTTTTGCTCCAGCGAGGCCATTTTTCATTATTTTTTTAAAAATTCGGTTCAAACCAACTCCATCCATTCAGCATTAATCCCTTTGTACCCAGCAAATCTATAAACTAACTCATGCTATTTCAGTTCAGCCGCTGCGTCCATCATGCACCACGCCTTTCATCATCTAGCCAGTCCGTACCTTATGTATATTAACGCCTCATAGCAAAATGGCCTACCTTAACACTTACGCGTCACTCATTATCTTTAATACTGCCACAAACAGCCTACTCACTTCCAGTGACCTTATCGTTTTCACTGCTCTCTCTTCACTTGTTCATCCACCCATCACCTAGGCATATCTATTCTCCGCCTGTCTCATGCAGTTACTTACTACATATACCTTTTTAATTTCCCCAAAAAACTTAACCACTCACGTACATTTCCACTTTTAAAAAGAGGACATATAAATTTAACCACCCGTTAAAACTAACTACAGTGTGCATGGAACGTCGGGTACGTTATACTGTCGCGCTTGGGAAGCGCCCGTAGCTCAGATGGATAGAGTATTGGTTTCCGAAGCCAAGGGTCGTGGGTTCGACTCCCGCCGGGCGCGCCAATAATATATTCACGAACTACTTTTTCCGTGCACCTTTTGTCCTATAACTTCTAAACATTGTTCACAACTACGGCAACCACTTCGTCCCTCAACCCGTTCAAATAGGCAAAGCATGCTACACAGCCCTGTGCCCCCCTCCGAATTTGTCGCTTGGTTTCGTTCGGTTGCGCCCTACATCAATGCTTTTCGTGGTCGTACCTTTGTGGTCGCATTTGGCGGTGAAGTAGTCGCAGACGGTAAATTCGTCGAACTGACCCACGACCTCAATTTACTTTCCAGCCTAGGGGTACGTCTCGTGTTAGTTCATGGTGCACGGCCGCAAATCGAACGGCATTTGTCACGTAACCATATTGAAGATCACTACCACCATGGTATACGCCTGACCAATTCAAAAACCATGCAATGCGTAAAAGAAGCAGTCGGACGCGTACGAGTAGAAATCGAGGCTTTGTTATCAATGGGCTTAGTGAATTCCCCCATGGCAAACGCTGATATCCGCGTTGCCGGTGGCAACTTTATTACCGCACAGCCTATGGGTGTAATTCATGGCGTGGATTTACTCCATACTGGCAGCGTGCGTAAAGTAGATGTCGTAGCAATCAAAGACCGTCTTGAGCACAACGAAGTCGTTCTTCTCTCACCGCTTGGTTATTCACCCACCGGCGAAGTATTCAACCTTACTTTAGAAGAGGTGGCTACGCGCACCGCAATCGCACTGGACGCCGATAAGTTAATTTTCCTGATGGAAATGGACGGAGTACAGGATATTCACGGCCAATTACTACGTGAATTAACCATTGCCGATGCCAATGTCATATTGTCCCCAAAAAGAAATCTACCGGAGGATGTATCATTGTTCCTACCCTGCGCAGTACAAGCCTGCGAGGCTGGCGTAGCACGCACACACCTGATCAGCCGCCATACTGACGGAGCCATTTTACAGGAACTATTTAGTGATATTGGCATCGGCAGCATGGTGGTGGAAAGCACTCTCAACACTTTGCGTGATGCCACTATTAATGATGTGGGCGGCATTTTACAACTCATACAACCGTTGGAAACCGAAGGCATTCTGGTTCGCCGTGGCCGCGAACGGCTGGAGCGTGAAATTGAACGTTTCATAGTACTGGAACATGATCACCGTATCATTGGCTGCGCCGCGTTGTATCCATTTATCAATGAACGGGCCGCCGAACTTGCTTGTCTCGCTGTGCAATCCAACTACCGTAGGCAAGGTTATGGTGACGCATTACTTAAACACATTCTTGCCAAGGCTCAGGCACTGAAATTAGTAAAATTATTTGTATTAACCACACGCACCGCCCATTGGTTTATTGAGCGCGATTTCAAAGAAGTAGACATCGGACAATTACCCAAACAGAAAAAAATGCTTTACAACTATCAGCGTCGCTCCAAAGTCTTTCTGAAAAACTTATAATAAGCTGTTCCTACCCAAAGTAGGATAAGCCTTTACGAATTGATATCAAAATCGGCACGTTAACCTTAACATTGGAGAAACCAAGTCATGACAAGAATGGTGCACTGCATCAAATTAGGTCACAAAGCAGAAGGACTAGATCGTGCGCCCTATCCTGGCGAATTAGGACAACGCATTTTCGAGCACGTTTCGAAAGATGCTTGGGCTGCCTGGCTCAGACATCAGACCATGCTGGTCAATGAAAATCGGTTGAATCTTGCTGAAGCACATGCTCGCAAGTATTTAGCCCAACAAATGGAAAATCATTTCTTTGGCGATGGGGCAGAAATGCCTTCCGGCTATGTACCGCCAAGCACCTAATGATTTGCAGGGATCCCTAAAGTAACCACTGGTTCGGAAAATTACGTTACTCATAGTCATAACCATCCCTTTCCCACAATCGAGGGGTAAACTGGTTAAAAGTCAAACCATAAAACTACAGTTTGATCGCATAGCCGAAGTGTTTTTGGAACAGCGTAACGAGTTCATCGCGCGTCGGCTTGTGGTTTTGTCCGCCACGACTACCAATTTTCAACGAACCCAGCAACGAGGCAAGCCGTCCAGTGGTATCCCAATCCCAGCCTTGCTGAATACCATACAACAAACCTGCACGATAAGCATCTCCACACCCGGTAGGGTCAAGTATCACTTCGGCCTCTGGCGTTGGGATCCGAATTTCTTTGCCATCCGCATAAATAAGAGATCCCTGTGCGCCCAAGGTAACAATAAATGCACATGTTGCCTTGCTTAACTCTTCAATTTTTTTCCCGGTTTTATCCTGCAGTAGCTTAGCCTCATAATCATTCACCGTTACATAATCTGCCTGTTCAACAAAATTTAGCAATTCATCGCCGCTAAACATCGGCATACCTTGACCCGGATCGAACACAAATGGAATACCTGCAGCATGGAATTCCCGCGCATGCTGCAACATACCTGCACGCCCATCCGGTGATACGATGCCAAGTGCGACGTCCTTAGCGGCGAATACATGATTCTGTTCGGAGAAGCCCATCGCGCCAGGATGAAATGCAGTAATCTGATTATCATCTATATCGGTAGTAATGAAAGCTTGGCCCGTAAAACTATCCGGTATATGGCGAATGTATTGTTTCGATAAGCCTAACTTCTCCAAACGTGAGGCATACGGGCCAAAATCCTCACCCACCGTCGCCATAATTAACGGATCACCTCCGAGCAACTTCAAATTATAAGCAATGTTCCCCGCACATCCGCCATACTCACGGCGCATTTCCGGCACCAAAAATGAAACATTCAGAATATGTATCTGCTCAGGCAAAATATGATTCTTGAATTGGTCGTTAAATACCATGATTACATCGTAAGCCAGAGAACCACAGATAAGCGTTTGCATATCGATTGTATATATTGAATTTAAAGTACTGCGGATTATATACCAGCCGACATGATATCAATTTGGCACAACCGGATAATCTCCATCTAATCAGATACCGCACTGATTTTTATATAAGCGCACAGAGAAAAGTCACTCACCCAAGCACCCTGAATCAAATAAAACTACCATATTTGAACACGCACACGATGATGTACTTGTTCATTATTAAACTGATACACTCCAAATTTCCGTCCCAAAAATATTTGCAATGAACAAAATGGATACCCAACTCATTTCCATTCAAACTGGCATGCCTAAAACACATGGCACCCCTAATGCTTCAAACACCATGGATCAGGAATGGACTACCGGTTTTTTCAAAGAAACAATCTCTGGCCCAGTGTGGGCGGGAACAACTAATTTGGTTGGTGATGGACAAGCCGATCTTCGTGTCCATGGCGGAATTGACAAAGCGATCAATGCCTATCCTATTGAACACTACGCATTTTGGCTCGCAGAGCTTAAATTTTCGGAATTGCCTAATGGCGCTTTTGGAGAAAATTTTACCGTATCCGGAATACAGGAATCGCAGGCGTGCATCGGTGATATCTTTGAACTGGGCGACGCGTTGATACAGATTTCTCAACCTCGCCAACCGTGCTGGAAACTTTCTCGCCGGTGGAAAATTCCAGATTTAGTAGCGCGTGTCGTGAACACTGGAAAAACAGGCTGGTATTTCCGTGTCCTGCGTGAAGGAAACGTTCAGGCTGGAACACCATTGGTATTAATCGATCGTCCTTTTCCTGAATGGACGATCGCGACAGCGAACAACGTAATGCTCCACCGCAAAGAGAATCCTGTAGCCGCACACGCGTTGGCTGAATGCCCGGCGCTCTCCAGCAGCTGGAAGGCAACCCTGTCTCGAACAACTATTGCCGATATCGCAGCCGACACTACCGCACGCAATACCCAATAACGGTTAATCACTTCAATGCTCGCCAGTCACTGCACAATCTTCGCAACTGTCGGTTAAATAACTTAGCGGCAACCTGTATCGGGCATACCACCAGCGGCCCCCCAAATTTACTCAACTGTAATAATCTTGCTATTTCCGCACATTACGGCGCATCGTCTGCATAGGTATTTATTGGTGGGCAAGAACAAATCAAGTTTTTATCGCCCCGAACATTATCTATACGGGCAACACTTGGCCAGAATTTATTATCCTGTACCCACTTTAATGGGTAGACCGCCTTTTCGCGTGAATAACCACGTTTCCAATCACCTGTAAGAACCGATTTTGCAGTGTGCGGCGCATTTTTAAGTACGTTATCTTCTTTATCCGCTTCACCTGAAATTATTTCGTCGATTTCCTCCCGGATGGAAATCATCGCGGCGCAAAAACGATCCAGCTCTTCTTTTGATTCGCTTTCCGTCGGCTCGATCATTAATGTATCAGGAACCGGGAATGAAACCGTTGGCGCATGATATCCGTAATCCATTAATCGCTTTGCAATGTCCCCCACCTCTACCCCGGCATCCCGTTTAAATGATGCACACGCTAAAATCATTTCGTGCGCACAACGTCCATTTGCACCGCTATACAAAGTGGGGAAGTGATTCTTTAATGAGTCTTTAAGGTAATTAGCATTTAGAATTGCCATGCGCGTGGCCTCTGTAACACCTTCACCTCCCAGCATTTTTATATACCCATAAGATACCAACAGAATCAAGGCGCTGCCGTAAGGTGCCGCAGATACCGCGTGTATGCCATTAGCGCCCCCGGTTTTCACTACTGGATGTGACGGCAAAAAAGGCGCCAAGTGTTTCGCGACGCCAATTGGCCCCATACCTGGACCACCACCGCCATGGGGAATGGCAAAAGTTTTATGTAAATTCAAATGGCAAACATCCGCACCTATATTTCCCGGGCTAGTTAGACCCACTTGGGCATTCATGTTAGCGCCATCCATATACACTTGGCCGCCATTTTCATGAATGATATTGGTAATCTCGATAATGCTTTCTTCATAGACACCATGTGTGCTTGGGTAAGTAACCATCAAACACGCAAGATTATCTTTATACTGCACCGCTTTTTCACGCAATTCAGCTACATCAATATTCCCTACTTTGTCGCATTTCACCAGAACAATTTTTAAGCCGCACATCGCAGCACTGGCCGGATTGGTGCCGTGTGCCGACGTAGGAATTAATGCAATGTTCCTGTGTGCTTCACCGCGAGATTGATGATATGCCTGAATAACCAACAGTCCGGCATATTCGCCTTGAGCACCGCTGTTGGGCTGGAAACTCATCTTTTCGAAACCTGTAATTTCACACAGTGATTTATCCAACTCATTAATTATTTCGTGGTAACCCGCTGCTTGCTCGGCGGGCACGAAAGGGTGAATATGCGCAAACTCCGGCCAAGTAATTGGCATCAACTCGGATGCAGCATTTAATTTCATCGTGCAGGAACCCAATGAAATCATTGAGTGCGTTAAGGATAAATCCTTATTTTCCAACCGCTTGATATACCGCATCATCTCGGATTCAGAGTGATACGTATTAAATACGGGATGCTGAAGAATTAACGATTGACGATTCTTTATTAAAGATTTTGTATCGGTAATCTGTGTCCCGGTAATTTCAGAAACAGACTTTCCCGCAGCCTGTGCGAACAACTTAACAATCGCATTTAAATCATCGATATCCGTCGTTTGATCAACCGAAATAGTGATTGCACCATCTACATACCGGAAATTAATTTGTGCGGCTTCTGCCAACTGTTTGATTTTAGTGTTGTCTGCACCGCTTATTTTGATGGTATCAAAATAAATTCCTTCTTCGACGCAGCAACCTAACGCCCCCAATGCGGTTGCCAATGCCACCGTCATATTATGTACCTGCTGTGCGATTCCCTTGAGACCTTCCGGCCCGTGATATACCGCATACATACCCGACATAATGGCCAACAACGCCTGCGCCGTGCATATATTGGAAGTTGCCTTATCCCGGCGAATATGTTGCTCGCGCGTTTGCAATGCCATTCGCAATGCCTGATTCCCGTCTGCATCAATTGAAACGCCAATGATACGACCAGGAATGGATCGTTTATATTCTTCCCGGCACGCAAAATATGCAGCGTGGGGGCCGCCATAACCCATAGGGACACCAAAGCGTTGCGAAGAGCCTACAACAACATCCGCCCCCCATTCACCTGGAGGCGTTAACAATACTAAACTTAATATATCGGCTGCCACGGCAATGGTGGTTCCATTGGCCTTGGCTCTTTTTACAAAGTCGGCATGATCATGAATTTTTCCATCTGCGGTAGGATACTGAAGCAAGGCCCCATAAACACCACTATCCAAGGTTCCCGCTTTAAAATCACCAATTACCAATTCGATTCCCATTGGGGTCGAACGTGTTTTTAACAAATCTATCGTTTGCGGATAACACTCATCAGAAACGAAAAACTTGGTCGCTCCATTTACTATTGCTTGGGGTGTACGATTATTGAACAACATCGCCATGGCTTCCGCAGCCGCCGTAGCCTCGTCCAGCAATGAGGCGTTCGCAATCTCCATGCCTGTTAAATCCATAATCATGGTTTGAAAGTTTAATAATGCCTCCAAACGACCTTGTGAAATCTCGGCTTGATACGGAGTATATGCGGTATACCAACCTGGATTTTCCAGAATATTTCTTTGAATAACCGGCGGAACAATCGTGTTGTAATAACCTAAACCGATATAAGTTTTGAAAACCTTATTCTTTGCGGCAATCCCGCGCAAATGTTTGTGGTATTGATATTCCGTCAGCCCCGATGGTAAATCCAAAGGTTTTTTCAAACGAATTGCAGTAGGAATTGTGTGATCAATTAATTCATCGACAGAGCTCGCTCCAATTACTTTGAGCATTGCCTTGACATCATTCTCACGCGGACCGTTATGACGGTTTACAAATTTATCAGTTGTACTCATGCCGATTTAATTCTTAAAAGAAATATAATGTGGGTTGACTCTATAAATTGAAATATATTCAATTACAAATGGTTAATGTGCTTCACTATCGACCAGCGCCTGATACGCCGCAGCATCCATTAACGCGTCTACATCGGCGGCATTATCCGGTTTCATTTTAAACATCCATGCAGAATACGGTTCGGTATTAATTTTTTCCGGCGCATTATCAAGTTCAGAATTAATCGCCACCACAACACCGGTAACAGGCGCATATATGTCAGCAGCAGCTTTTACCGACTCCGCTACAGCACACTCTTCCTTGGCTTTTAATTGACGGCCGACCGCCGGACTTTCTACAAATACCATATCACCCAGCAACTCTTGTGCATGCTGGGTAATGCCGATCGTAATGGTGCCATCGGTCTCTTTTTTAACCCATTCATGGGATGTGGTGTACTTTAGATTTTCTGGCAAACTGTTTGAATTGCTCATGGTTATATCCTTAAAAATAAAATTAGATTAAGCCTTTGCCGTTACGCACGAACGGGTATTTTACTACCTTGGCCGCCAGCAACTTATCGCGAACAACCACTTTCACCAGATCGCCAATTTGTACTGCGGAAGGCACACGCGCCAAAGCGATTGACTGATTCAGCGTGGGAGAAAAACTACCGCTTGTAATTTCACCATCGCCGTGGTCACTGTGTATCACCTGATGATCACGCAGTACCCCGCGATCCTGCAAAACAAGGCCGACCAGCTTTCTGGTTCGGGGATTGGTAACAAGTGCTGCTTTGCCAACGAAATCTCGCTCACTTACTAAATCTACCGTCCACGCCAACCCGGCCTCCAACGGACTTACGGTCTCATCCATGTCATGTCCGTACAAATTCATGCCCGCTTCCAAACGCAATGTATCACGCGCCCCCAGCCCGATCGGATTCACCCCGGCGTCATTCAGTGATTGCCAGGCGGAAGCGGCAGCCGTGGCCGGCAAGATGATCTCAAAGCCGTCTTCACCGGTATAGCCAGTCCGGGCAATAAACATCGAATTCCACTCCACAGCATTGAAGGGCTTGAGTCCTTCCGCTAATTTCTGTGATCCGGGCAGCGCCAACCATAATTTCGCTGCCGCATTGGGTCCTTGCACCGCAATCATCGCCAAATCATTGCGTGACGTGATCTGCAATTTTGGTGCGTAAACAGCGGCCTGTTCCATCATCCATGCAATATCTTTATCGGCTGTACCCGCATTCACTACAATACGAAACCATACTTCACTCATAAAATACACAATGAGATCATCGATCACACCGCCATCCGGACGCAAAAGGCAGGAATACAAAGCCTTTCCGGAGGATTGCAATTTATCCACGTTATTTGCCAAAAGATAGCGCAGAAAATCACGCACACCTTCGCCCCTCACATCAACCACACGCATGTGCGAAACATCAAACATACCGGCATCGCGACGAACCTGATGATGCTCGTCAAGTTGTGAACCATAATGCAACGGCATATCCCAGCCGCCGAAATCGACCATCTTGGCGCCCATTGCGCAGTGTGCTGCATTCAGAGGAGTTTGTTTGAGTGTCATGATAATCTTTCAAAAATAAAAAAGGCGAGGCAGATAAATTCTGCCTCGCCCCATCTGTCCTCTTTACCTGAGAGATTACGGAAAATCCGTGTGCCCCTTCGGTGGCTGTATAACAGCACTCTCCAGATTTGCCTGTGCCAACAGTTCTTGAGCCTGAGCGGTTACGGGTGTTGCGCCTTCGGCAATGCGCCTATAATTTATCACTAAATCAGGCAGCATGTTCTTCCATTGGTTTAAACGGCAGGTGGAACTATACCGGAATAAGAGTAGAAACGGCAACCAATGCACATAAATTTGCACGAAAGACTCATTTCAAGGATAATTTCGCGTGTTATATACGCATTAATTAATGGGCAATGCGTACTGCTTTAAAAATTTATCTAAGCTCCCGATAAGTTTTTTAAATCCTAAAATTCTTTTATTTATGCTTTAAGGACGTCAAAATGAAAACCGATATTCATCCGCAGTATGATGAAATTGCAGTTACTTGCAGTTGTGGTAACACTTTTAAAACCAAATCCACAATGGGTAAAGCACTGCATGTAGAAATCTGCTCGGACTGCCATCCGTTTTATACCGGTACGCAAAAAATCGTGGATACGGCTGGTCGAGTGGAAAGATTCCGTCAGAAATATGGCAAACCGGGTGCAAAATCTGCATCGTAAGTTAGGCTGGGCTACAAATACCGATTGAAAGGCAGCGGACGCTGCCTTTTTTGTTTTAATTGCACGCGAGGTTATGGTTCAAATATTCTGAATCTCACACCCGCACAATATATTCAGGTATTGGAATAAGTGCACACGCTCATGTTTTCCTATCCTTCAACGCGAGAACACCCTATCACAACGGCTAAAGCCTGGTTACTAGCACTACTGTGCGCAGTGTGGTTAGGCACCGGGTTGGTCGGACATGACCCATGGCAATCAGACGATGCTTACAGCTTTGGCCTGGTCTACCATATCCTCCAAAGCGGTGACTGGCTTATTCCCACTTTGGCCGGTGAACCCCGCATGGACAACCCGCCGCTGTTCTATCTGACTGCAGCACTTTTCGCCAAGCTCTGCTCTCCTTTACTGACGCTACATGATGGCGCACGCTTGGCCAGCGGTTTTTATACCGCCCTCACGCTATTATTCATTGGATTGTCCGGACGTGAACTCTTTGGACAGGATCGTGGTTGGACTGCAATAATCATCCTGATTGGCTGTCTGGGTATGTTGGTGCGCTCACACGAACTTATCACCGATCTTGCCTTGCTTACCGGCTGTGCCATGATGCTATACGGTTACACGTTAACCTTACGCCAT
>JBIIMQ010000136.1:0-4642 GCA_044337935.1 Candidatus Nitrotoga sp. | reverse complement strand
GCGCATCAGTCCGGTGTGCAGTTCCTGTGGTATCCCCACGCCGTTCAATAATTCGCCCGCGCGAGCTTCGGCAGTATAGCCATCGAATTCGGCAAATTTCGCTTCAAGGTCGGCAGCGCGCATGTAATCTTCTTCGCTAGCATCCGGATTGGCGTAGATCGCATCGCGCTCTACCATGACTTCCCACATTTCGGTGTGCCCCATCATGACCACTTCCAATACGGTATTGTCTTCGAAGGCGAATTGATCCTGGCGCAACTTGCCTAAGCGTTCACCTTTATCCAGAATTACGTTACCGGAAGTTGGAATCAGATCTCCGCCCAAAATTTTCATGAAGGTGGATTTACCGCAGCCATTCGCGCCGATCAGTCCATAGCGATTGCCATCGCCAAATTTTACGGAAACGTTTTCGAAAAGTGGCTTGGGGCCGAATTGCATTGTGATATTAGCGGTGGATAACATGGTGTGCTCTAAAAATTAAGGCACGCATTCTACCATGCGTGCAGCTCACACCGGTCAGGGTTGCTGGGCTACAATGTCCACTTTATATATTATCTACAGTTCACATACAAAGGCATTATGATTCCACATCTGACTACTGCCCTGAATGGCCCGTTGCTTGATCTTGAACGGCGCATGCTGGATGCGCAACCCACTATTGAACATTGGTTTCGTTCGCAATGGGCGGAACGAACCATTCCGTTTTATACCTCGGTGGATTTGCGTAATAGTGGTTTCAAACTGGCGCCAGTGGATACTAATTTATTTCCGGGTGGCTTCAACAACCTTAACCCGGATTTTTTGCCGCTCTGCGTGCAAGCCGCACAAAGTGCTATTGAAAAAATTTGTCCTGAGGCGCGCGGTGTATTACTGATTCCGGAAAACCATACACGTAATGTTTTTTATCTGCAAAATGTGGCTCAACTAGCTTTGATTCTTAGACGAGCAGGTATGAATGTTCGTATTGGCAGTATGTTGCCGGAAATTACACAGCCAACCAAAATGGCATTGCCCAATGGCGGTGTGCTCACGTTGGAACCGTTGCAGCGTAAAGGCAACCGCTTGGTGCTGGATAATTTTGACCCTTGTGTGGTGCTACTGAATAATGATCTTTCTGCCGGTGTGCCAGACATTCTTAAAAATCTGGAGCAGACCATGCTCCCACCGTTGGCAGCAGGTTGGACCACGCGGAGAAAATCGCAGCATTTCAGCGCGTATGACCGTGTTGCGGCTGAATTTTCCCGGCTACTCGATATCGATCCTTGGTTGATTAATCCATATTTCGCAAGCTGTGGTCAGGTAGATTTTAAGCAGAGTGCCAGTGAAGAATGTTTGGCCACGCATGTGGATAGCATTCTGCAAAAAATACGGGTGAAATATGCCGAATACGGTGTCAAGGAAGCGCCGTTTGTAATCGTCAAGGCTGATGCCGGCACATATGGCATGGGTATCATGACGGTGAAGGATGCCAGCGAAGTGCGTAGTCTTAACCGTAAACAACGCAATAAAATGTCCGTTGTGAAGGATGGAATGCACGTTTCCGATGTGCTGGTACAGGAGGGTGTATATACCTTTGAGAGTATTAATGATGCGGTAGCCGAACCGGTGGTGTATATGGTCGATCATTTCGTCGTGGGGGGGTTCTATCGTGTGCATACCGGGCGTGCCGTGGATGAAAATCTCAATGCACCGGGCATGCACTTTGTTCCTTTGGCGTTTAATACCAGCTGCATTTTGCCTAATCCGGATTGTGCCCCGGACGATACGCCGAACCGTTTCTATGCCTATGCGGTTGTGGCCAGAATTGCACTGCTGGCGGCGGCATTGGAGCTGGAAGAAATGAAAACGTAATTCGTGATGCTTGCACCATGAATTGGCAGAGACAGAGTGATATGCGATGGTTGTTAGCACATTTTTTTCTGTTTTTTATTGTTGTACGGGAGTTATTTGAAGTGGTCGGGATTTTATTGGTAACCCATAATGGTTTGGGTGACAGTCTGGTGGATTGCGTGCGGCATGTCATGGGCAAGGTGCCGCCTAACGTGAAGGTTCTGTCGGTTTTGGCGGATGATGATCCACAGAGTAAGGCAGACGAAGGAATGAAGTTGATGGCGCAATTGGATGCGGGAGAGGGCGTGTTGGTGTTGTCCGATCTGATTGGCGCAACTCCGTGCAATATCGGACGGCGGCTACTACAGCCCGGACGCGTAGTGGGTGTGACCGGCGTAAATTTACCCATGCTGTTGCGTGCAGTCTGTGATAGCCACAAGCCGTTGGTTGAAGTTGCCCAGAGAGCGCTGGAAGGCGGGCGTGATTGTATTGTCTCAATGGATACGGACTAGGAAAAAATGTTGAATCAGGATGTATTAATTATTAACAAATTGGGGTTACATGCACGTGCTTCATCCAAGTTAACTCAAATTGCTTCGATGTTTCCTTGCGAAGTGTGGATATCGCGTGCGGGTCGGCGCGTGAACGCAAAAAGTATCATGGGAGTAATGATGTTGGCTGCTGCCAAGGGCAGTACGATTAAAATTGAAACCAGCGGTGAAAATGAGAGGGAGGCGATGGACGCTATTGTTGCGCTGATTAATGATTATTTCGGTGAAGGTGCATGAGCTTCACTCTGCATGGTATTCCTGTTTCCAGTGGGATTGCCATTGGCCATGCGCATCTTTTATCGCATACCGTGGCGGAAGTTGCGCATTACGTGATGCCTGATCATTTGATACAAGAGGAAATTGCACGTTTTGATGCCGCGATGGAAAGTACGCGTCAGGAGTTGGCTGGTTTGCGTAACAATCGTCCGCAACATGCGGCTGCCGAGTTTGATGCCTTTTTGGAATTGCACTTAATGATCCTGGCGGATGAGCATATCGGACCGGCGTCACGCAAAATGATTGAACAGGAACGGTGCAATGCCGAATGGGCGCTTAAAATACAGATGGACGCGCTGGTGGCTCAATTTGAGGCGTTTGACGATGCCTATTTGCGGGAACGTAAAACTGATGTAGTGCAGGTGGTGGAGCGTGTGCTTCAGAAGCTTACCGGTCAGCCGGGTCATCAGCCGCCTGAAGCCAAGCCCGACGTGACAATGATTTTGATAGCGCACGACATCAGCCCGGCAGATTTGATTCAACTCAGACCGCACCAGTTTTCTGCAATTCTCACTGATTTGGGCGGTGCCACCTCGCATACCGCGATCATAGCACGCGGCTTGAGTACGCCATGTGTGGTGGGTTTGCATCGTGCGCGCCAGTTGTTGCGGGAGAATGATCTACTCATCGTGGATGGCGAGCATGGTGTCGTAATTGTTAATCCGGATGATCAAGTTCTGGATGAGTACAAGCTACTTCAGAGTCAATGGGAAGAAGATCGAAATAAACTCAAGAGTCTTAAAACCACGCCCGCTTGCACACTGGATGGTACAGCCATCGAATTGCATGCGAATATTGAGCTTCCAAGTGATCTGGCGGATGTTTATGAAAATGGAGCTACCGGCATAGGATTATTCCGTAGTGAGTTTCTGTTTCTTAATCGGGATGTCTTGCCGGATGAAGAAGAGCAGTTTGTGGCTTACCGCAAAGTGGCGGAAGGAATGAAAGGTTTGCCGGTCACTATCCGCACTTTTGATCTTGGCGCAGACAAACAGCTAAACGGTGTTCAGCGCGTTGCCAGCAACCCCGCATTGGGGCTGCGCGCCATCCGGTTATGTCTGGTTGAGCCGCAATTATTTGTTACTCAACTACGTGCGTTGTTGCGTGCCTCGTACTATGGCAATGTAAAAATCTTGATTCCCATGCTTTCAGGCATGTCTGAGATTAACCAGACATTGCAGTTTATTACCAATGCCAAGCAAAGTCTGGATGACGAAGGCATTCCCTATAATCGTGAGATACAAATTGGCGGCATGATAGAAATTCCTGCAGCCGCATTGATGATGGATATATTCATCGGGAAGTTGGATTTCCTCTCCATTGGTACGAATGACCTGATTCAATATACGCTGGCAGTTGATCGTACCGATGAAGAAGTGGCTCATCTGTATGATCCGTTGCATCCCGCTGTTCTGTACTTGTTAGCTCACATTATTGGCAAAGCCAATAATGCGGAGATTCCGATTTCGGTGTGTGGGGAAATGGCTGGGCATGACGAATACACACGCCTGCTGCTAGGGCTTGGCTTGCGTCAATTCTCCATGAATTCTGCACAACTGCTTTGTGTAAAACAGCGCGTACTTACTACGAATTTGCCGGGAATCGTAACGCTGATGCAGAAGATATTGCGTGCCAATGATCCGTTGGAAATACGAGAGTTGTTGAATAAATTGAATGTTGTTTAGTGGTAACTCAGAAATTGAGTTGAACTGATGCTGATAGTGGGTTTTATATTTAGTGTTGTTACGTATTTTTCAATCAGGAATAGATGAATATTCTCTCCTTTCAAAACTGCATATTCCAGTAGCAATTGTCTAACAGTGCTGTTCGCCATCCCGATATGTGGGGTCGCTAATGGTATTTCTCTTGTTTTATCAAATCATTAGATTCTAACCTTCCTGTTTGAATTCCGGGTTATTCCGTCCACGTTATAGATGATTTTGGGTAGTTGGAAAGTCAGTTTTGGCAATAAATTTCGATGTATT
>JBIIMQ010000135.1:0-4694 GCA_044337935.1 Candidatus Nitrotoga sp. | reverse complement strand
GTCGGTATCCACCCAGTGATGACGCAACATGCCATTCTCATGCTTATACTCAACAACATGCCCGTAAAATTTCACCGGATACAACAATTCAGGACGCGGGAATTCCCACGGATTTCCGTAACGTAACCAGTTGTCAGGGTGTTCCACTTGGGCACCATTCTCGATGCTTTGCCGGAACATGCCGTATTCGTAACGAATGCCGTAGCCGTAACAGGGAAGGTCGAGAGTGGCCATGGAATCGAGGAAGCAGGCGGCAAGCCGTCCAAGTCCACCGTTTCCCAACGCTGCATCTGCCTCAATTTCGGTAATCGTCTCCAGCTCTTGGCCAAATTCATAAAGTGAGGCTTTGCATTGTTCATGCATTTCAAGATTAAGAATGGCGTTGCTCAGGGTGCGTCCCACGAGGAATTCCAGCGATAGGTAGTAAATGCGCTTGGCATCGTGCTCATAGTATCGCTGCATTGTCTCCATCCAACGCTCGACCAGACGATCACGCACGGTATAAGCGGTGGTTTGAAACCAGTCGCGCGTGGTCGCATTGGCGTGATATTTACTGCTGGAGTAGACCAGGTGATCTGCAAGTGAAGTTTGAATCGCTTTGGTTGTGATACCTGCATTACGATGCTGCGGTTTAGCTTTATTACCCATTTCGCCCCCCCGTGGATTTATGAATGCCCTGAATGCGTATCAGCCCATATCGGTTCGCCAAGCAAAAATATAAGAATAAATTAAAATTTTTTATAAAACAGTAAAATAGGGTTTGCCTCGATTTCCATATTTTTTTATGGATTTACTTTCCTGAATTTCCTATGTTTTTTGTAAATAAAATATACCCTTGTCCCGACAAAGCATAAGATATAGTAAATTTCCTGCAGTTGTCGTACTTTTGGCTCGAATTGGTCGAGGCAAGTTGAGGGTGGGTAAAGTTCAACGCCCAGCTGAGCTTGGATTTATAATTCTTAGATAATTAATCTATTTTATGGGACGATCATGAACAAATTCTTTATTGCTATTCCCGTCATGATGATCTGGTTGTCAGGTGCTGTAGCACATGCCGTACCAGGTGAATACTGGGAAATCTCTTCCAAGATGAATATCCCGGGTGTGCCGTTTGCGATGCCCGCCACTACATCGAAAGTGTGTATACCCAAAGGTGGAGAAAATGATCCCGGCAAGACTTCCGGCGACAAGAATTGCCAGATGTCCGATGCTAAAACCAGCGGCAATAAAGTCACGTGGAAAGCGCGTTGCGATCATAACGGAGAGATTATGACGGGGGTGGGTGAACAGACCGCAACCGCCAACAGTTATACCGGAAAAATGCAGCTTTCCGGCAAGTCGGACGGGCAGGACGTCAGTATGGATATGGCTTACAGTGGAAAGCGTATTGGCGGTGCCTGTGATTCGGAAGAAATGGCGGCTAAAGTAAAAGCACAAATTTGTGATACCTCCGCATATAGCAGTACAGCTGCTTGGATTGGTGGTGCTGATCACATCCTTACCAATTGTGCCGACCAGCGCAAAAAATTGTGCGATGTTGTGCGTAAGGATGCCCCCAAAGATGCGCAAACGTATGTACTATTAATTCAGCATGATCAGCAATCAAAAACTGCTTCTATTGCCAAAGAATGCCAGCTGGATATGGGCGCCACCACTAAGACGATGTGCAAAGGAGTCAACGGTGATAATTACCAGCAGCTATCCGCGTATTGCCCGGCAGAAGCCAAGATTTATCGAGAGGAAAAGCTCCGTAAGGAATGTGAAGGGCGTAGTTACAGTGGCAAAACTAACGCCGAGACCATTCGGGCATGCATGAATGGTTTGAATGATGTTGCGGATGGTAATAAGTCGGGTGAAGAAAATGTTTCCAATGAGTCGGATAAGCCCGCTGCAAATAATTCGTCCAACGGTGTGATGGAAGGGATCAAGAAACTGAAAGGCATGTTCGGTTTTTAGAGCATGAAGTATCCGGTCGGGCTGTACCTGGGGTGCCAAATGATGGTGCATAGGTGCAGCCCGACTTTTTCCCGCAGGTCGTCTTTTGATCCCGTTGATCATGCCCGTGCGGCTTCCTGAAACGTATTTCGGCGTGTTGCTGTGGTTGATGCCGGCAGTATTCATCTGCTATGTCAATGCGCTTAACGGCACATTCCAGTTCGATGACTATAACGTCATTGTTAATAATCCGGGCGTTCATTCTTGGGCAAGTTGGGTAGAAGGATTGTCCAACGGTATCCGTCCCCTGCTTAAGTTCACTTACACACTTAATTGGACGATGGGTACGGGTGTGATCGGTTTTCATCTCACCAATATACTGATCCATCTGACCAATGCTTGCCTGGTCTATGGGTTGGCACAGGCTTTTGTGCAGCAACAACCGCAGCAGGAAAAACTTCGTCAAGTCCCGTTTTTTGTCGCATTGTTATTTGCCGCCCATCCGGTCTATACCGAAGCCGTTACCTATATATGCGGCCGTTCCACCTCATTGATGACGCTGTTCTATTTGGCAGGGCTGTTTGCTTATGTCAGCGGGCGTCTACAGCGAAACAATGTTCAAATGTATGGGCTGACACCGTTGTTTTTTGTTATTGCTCTGGGCGTCAAAGAAACTGCTGTGACGTTTCCGCTGGCGCTGTTGCTGTGGGAGTATGCCTGCGGCGGGAAATGGAAACGTGCCTTGGCATCGCAATGGCCAAGCTGGCTGGTACTGATTTCTGGCGCATTGATATTTCTGTTCAGCGACAGCTATCTGGCACATATGGAACGCAGTGCGCAGCTCAACTCTCTGCAAGGCAACACGGCCAATCAAGCTGTGGCCTTTTTCTACTTGATGCGGCAATGGGCTTTACCGTTTTGGCTGAACATTGATCCAACTTTGCCGCTGCAAAATGATTTTTCCGCGATTTTGCTGCCACTGTTTTTTTTCTTTGTCTTGTTCATGCTAATGGTTGCCTGCTGGCGTGAACGCCCGTGGATCAGTTTTGCTCTGGCATGGGCGATGTTGCAGCTCATCCCGCTGCACTTGTTCTTGCCGCGTATCGACATTGCCAATGACCGGCAAATGTATCTGGCCGGATGGCCATTGTTTCTTGCGTTGTGTATCGAGTTGAGATTGTGGACGGACGGAACAAGAACCCGGGCTGTCGTTGCGCTATTGTTGCTGGGTTTGGCTTCCCTGACTGTTCTGCGCAACCAGGATTACGTTAGCGAGATCCGTTTGTGGGAAGATACCGCGATCAAATCGCCTGACAAGGCGCGTGTACATAACAATCTTGGTTATGCGTATATGCTGGACCATCGCCATAATGAAGCACGGCGCGAATTTACTACTGCACTGCAACTTGATTCGGATTTCTATCAAGCGCGTTACAACCTGTATCGGCTGGATAAAGAAGCCGACCAGAGATAGAGCGGTATGGTGTAGGCAAAAGTCATGTAGTGGACTTCCCCTACTTTCGTTGTAGCTTTGTCATTTAATGCTTCTCTGATAATGAATTTTCCACTTATCGAGGTACCCAAGCAAATTAGACCGCTACAGTTGAACAAATTCTGGATTTGATAAGCATAACGCGGCATCTCTTTAATAAATTCTTAATTTTTATGTAACTCTCCTGAAATAACCCTTCTTTATCCTGCGCCTGTACATTTATAAGGAGATGACGATGCTTAACCTGATTCAGCAACCCGGACAGCCGATCAATTTACAGGCCTTGAACTCAGCCATCATTAATGCAGAAATGAGAGAGTCGCATCGATTGAGATACCAAATAGTCGCATCAAAAATGAGTGTCTATTTGAGTAGCGCCAATGAAGAGATTGAACGCAAAATGTTCAACCACTTTTGTGAACGCGTGCTACCAGTCACTCTTCGTGACTGGATGATCAAACGTTAATATTGCTGACCTTAGGATTAATGATGCTAAACCTAAATCTGATCAAAGAATCCCGGAAACCACGACACAAGTTCATTACCAGCCTGGCCAGAACTGGTTCAGAACTTGAAGAGGCGCAACGACTGAGATACAAGGTATTTATTGAAGAAATGGGCACAACTTGGGATTGTGCCAGCGAAAAGTCTGATTATGACAACATCGACCTCTACTGCGAGCATCTGTTAGTACGCGATAACAGCAACAATAAGGTAATTAGTACCTGCCGTATTTTGCCACCTGAACAGGCACAAGCCCGTGGCAGTTATTTCACTGAAGCTGAATTTGATTTGTCTAGATTATTTCAAATACGCGATCAAATAGCCGAGGTTAGTCATTTATGCTGTCATCGTGGCTACCGCGACAGAGAAACCATTGCTCAGTTATGGAATGGCTTGAATAATTACTTGTTCAACCATAACCATAACTATCTGATCGGATGTGTCAACCTTAGTATGGGTGATGGTGGGCATTATGCAGCCAGTGTGTATTATAAACTCCATAAGCAATACGCAGCATCCGCTGAATATCGCGTGTTTCCGCGCTACGCACTGCCACTAGGGACATTAAATAATTCGCTGGATGTAAGCATTCCGCCCTTGCTGAAAAGTTACCTGCGTCAAGGTGCTTATATTTGCGGCGCACCGGCATGGAACTCACGTCTCAATACTGCCGACTTGTTCATCATACTGCCCTTGTTACATCTAAATTCAAAATAAACGAAAAATGTTTTCTATATTACTACAAGGGCTTCCCCAATTTAGC
>JBIIMQ010000134.1:0-4717 GCA_044337935.1 Candidatus Nitrotoga sp. | reverse complement strand
TGTTGGGATCTATCGGCTATATACCGCCAGCAGAAGCTGAGGCACAATATTATCGGCAGTTAGCCAACTCGGATTCTGCCAGAGTTACTTAAACCAAATAGCCTCCACAGAATCCGGGGCGATTCAGAAACCCGAAATCCGAAATCGCTGGATTCTGGTGCAATCCACTATTGAAATCACGCTGTATCTGCGGTCCGTGCTCCCGCCAGGAATTTCGAGTATTCGACACTTCGTTTGGCGTGAAAGGCTAAATCTTTAGCAATGGTGGAAACACCGTGACTATTAGTTGCCATTCGCTGTACTGTTTCGATTTCTGCCAATTTCGGTGAGTTGTTTGAGCAAGTCATGTTCACTCCTATTAAAAGCCAGGTAGCCGATTGTCATATGACCAAATAAACAAAATTATTTACATCCTTGTCAAATATGTAAATATAATAAGTTTGGCTTTATCGCACTTTGACGTTTGACGCTGTTTGTTTGAGTGTGCGAGTACATCACTTTTATTTTAATTTAGAGATATTTATATGCCTTGTATTACATTGCCAGATGGCTCGCAACGCAGTTTCGCTCAGTCCGTTACCGTCGCCGAAGTTGCGCAGAGTATAGGCGCGGGATTGGCGCGTGCGGCGCTGGCCGGTAAGGTTGATGGGCATCTGGTTGATACCTCATACCTGATTGGCTCTGATGCAGTTTTGTCCATCATTACCGATAAGGACGGGGAGGGGTTGGAGATTATTCGCCATTCCACTGCGCATCTGTTGGCCTACGCGGTCAAAGAGTTATTTCCCGAGGCTCAAGTGACTATTGGCCCGGTGATTGAAAACGGGTTCTACTATGATTTTTCTTATGCACGTCCGTTTACGCCGGATGATTTGACGGCACTTGAAAAACGCATGTCGGAATTAGCCAAGCGTGATATTCCGGTGACGCGTAAAGAGTTGCCGCGCAACGAAGCAGTGGCCTATTTTAAAGGTATAGGCGAGCATTACAAGGCGGAGATTATCGAATCTATTCCGGCCGAGCAGGGTGTGTCACTTTATACCGAGGGTGATTTCACCGATTTGTGCCGTGGCCCGCATGTGCCATCCACGGGCAAACTCAAGGCATTCAAGTTGATGAGTGTGGCCGGCGCATACTGGCGCGGGGATCAACGCAACGCCATGTTGCAGCGTATTTATGGTACAGCCTGGGCCAAGAAGGAAGAACTTGATGCCTATCTTCACCGCTTGGAAGAGGCGGAAAAGCGTGACCATCGAAAACTTGCCAAGCAGCTTAATTTGTTTCACATGCAGGACAATGCGCCCGGTATGGTGTTTTGGCATCCAAATGGTTGGACCATTTGGCAGGTAGTCGAGAACTATATGCGTGGCAAATTCCGTGAGTATGGCTACCAGGAAGTTCGCACGCCCACCATGATGGACCGCTCGCTTTGGGAAAAATCCGGGCATTGGGAAAATTACCACGACAATATGTTTACCACCCATTCAGAGGCGAGGGATTTTGCGGTGAAGCCGATGAATTGTCCGGGTCATGTGCAAATTTTCAATTACGGTTTGCGCAGCTATCGTGAGTTACCTTTGAGACTGGCCGAATTTGGATCCTGTCATCGTAACGAACCGTCCGGCTCGTTGCATGGGTTGATGCGTGTGCGCGGCTTTACTCAGGATGATGCGCATATCTTCTGCACTGAACATCAGATAGAAAGTGAAGTGGCGGCCTTTATTGTGATGCTGCAAAAGGTGTACGCAGATTTTGGTTTTCATGATGTTTTGGTAAAGCTTTCTACTCGTCCGGAGAAACGTGTTGGATCCGATGAGATTTGGGATAAGGCGGAGGCCGCACTGGCTGCGGCATTGCGTCAGAATGATTTGGAATTTGAATTGCAACCCGGTGAGGGGGCATTTTATGGGCCAAAAATAGAATTTTCCCTGAAGGATACATTGGGGCGTGTATGGCAATGTGGCACCATTCAGTTGGATTTCAACCTGCCGGTACGTTTGGGGGCGGAATATGTGGATGAAGATAACTCGCGTAAAGCGCCGGTGATGCTGCATCGTGCTATTTTGGGTTCGTTAGAGCGGTTTATGGGGATTCTTATTGAGCATCACGCTGGGGCTTTCCCATTGTGGTTATCACCGGTGCAGATGGCGGTAGTGAATATTTCGCAGGCGCAGGATGGTTATGCGACCCAAGTGGCGGAAACTTTGCGGGCAGCTGGATTCCGTGTGCACTTGGATTTGCGCAATGAGAAAATTACCTATAAAATACGCGAATATAGCTTGCAGAAATTACCTTACATCTTGGTAATCGGTGATAAGGAAATGGCTGCGGATTTAGTTGCCGTGCGAACCCGAAAAGGTGAAGACCTTGGGCAGATGTCGATGCCGGTGTTATTACAACACCTGCAGTCCGAGCTGCAAGCGGGTAGTACGGTTTAATTTTTTAGTGGAGAAATTGCAATAGCTCAGGATAAAGAACAGCGCCTTAACGAGCAAATAACGGCCCCTCGGGTGCGGCTTATTGGTGTAGAAGGGGAGCCACTTGGTGTTGTGTCAGTCGCGGAAGCATTGCGTTTGGCTGATGAGGCTGATCTGGATTTGGTGGAGGTTGCGCCAATGGCGGAGCCGCCGGTTTGCCGTATTATGGATATCGGCAAGTTCAAGTATGCTGAAAGTAAGAAGCAGCACGAGGCCAAGCTCAAACAAAAGCAGATTCAGATAAAGGAAGTCAAATTCAGGCCGGGCACGGATGATGGCGATTACAATATCAAATTGCGTAATCTGATCAGGTTTCTGGGGGATGGTGACAAGACCAAAATTACGCTTCGTTTCCGTGGGCGCGAAATCGCGCATCAGAATATCGGTATGCAAATGATGGAGCGGGTGATGGCTGATCTTGGGGAGCACGGTGTTGTGGAACAGTTCCCTAAAATGGAAGGTCGTCAAATGGTGATGGTGTTGGCGCCGAAGAAGAAATAGTCATGGTGCAAGTGGCCGGTTGCGCTAGGGTAATTTAATTGTTGAGTGCTGCTCGGATTAAGGAACTGGTCAGGGCAGATTAGTAGTAAACAGTTCCGGATAAGTGATTTCAGGTTTTAAAGTGTTCCTGATCGGGAACCTCCTGATGTCATCGAATAAAGGAGTGGTTATGCCAAAAATGAAAACAAAAAGTGGTGCTGCAAAGCGCTTTAAAGTGCGGGCGGGCGGTAGCGTCAAGCGCGCACAAGCATTTAAACGTCATATTTTGACCAAGAAGACCACCAAGAGTAAGCGTCAATTGCGTGGTATTACCGGTGTTCACGCAAGCGACAAGGCGTCTGTTCGCGCCATGATGCCATACGCATAAGGAGTAAACATGCCAAGAGTTAAACGTGGTGTAACGGCGCGGGCGCGTCATAAAAAGGTTTTGGATTTGGCCAAGGGTTATCGTGGCCGTCGTAAAAATGTCTACCGTATTGCCAAAGAAGCGGTGATGAAGGCGGGTCAGTACGCTTATCGCGATCGTCGGCAACGTAAGCGTCAATTCCGTACATTGTGGATTGCCCGTATTAATGCGGCGGCACGTGAGCAAGGATTGAGCTACAGCGTGTTTATGAATGGCCTTAAGAAAGCCTCGATTAATATTGATCGCAAGGTGCTGGCGGACATCGCTGTGTTTGATAAGCTTGCGTTCGCGCAGATCGTTGGGCAGGCAAAGGCCGGTCTCGGCGTTTAAGCGCAAGAGAGATTACATTTAAGAGGCGTTCGACGCCTCTTTTTTGTTTTTTCATTGGGTGTTCAGGTAAATCTGCTCGAGCTTGGTTTTGATCAGAGGAATTGCTCTGAGTGGCTGGGGGGATCCCCGGCTCTGGCTTGGTTGCGTTGTTAACCTTTCTGTCTCCCTGTCGGTGAGGCATATAATAAATTACAGTCATGCAAGATCTAGAGAAAATTCTTGATGAAGCGTTGAAACAGTTCTCTGCGGCAGATCAGCCAGCGGAGCTGGAGCAAGTTAAGGCGCGCTACCTAGGTAAAGAAGGCTGCTTGACTGTGTTGTTGAAAGGGTTGGGTAAGCTATCTGTTGAAGAGCGTCCGGCAGCGGGAGCGCGAATCAATCAGGTAAAGCAGGACATCGAGAATGCTTTGCAGCAGAGACGCGAGGCCATACAACAAAATCAATTGCAACTTAAGCTCAAGGAAGAGGCGCTGGATGTTACTTTGCCGGGCAGAGGGGGCGGGAGTGGTGGATTACACCCGGTTACGCGTACGCTGGAGCGTATTGAAACGCTGTTTCATTCAATTGGGTACGCCATTGCCGAAGGCCCTGAAATTGAAAGTGATTTTTACAATTTTACCGCGTTGAATATTCCGGAAGATCATCCGGCGCGTGCTATGCACGATACTTTTTACGTTGATGAGCAGCACGTGTTGCGTACGCATACCTCACCGATTCAGATTCGCTACATGCAGGCGCACGTGGAAAAACACAAGCATCAGTTGACCATGCCGGATATACGCATTATTGCGCCGGGACGTGTTTATCGCGTGGATTCGGATGCCACCCACTCGCCAATGTTCCACCAAGTTGAAGGATTGTGGGTAGGGGAGAAGGTGAGCTTCGCCGACCTTAAGGGCGTGATTACTGATTTCCTGCAGAATTATTTTGAAACACGGGACATGCAAGTGCGTTTTCGTCCTTCGTTTTTCCCGTTCACCGAACCATCGGCTGAAATGGATAT
>JBIIMQ010000133.1:0-4720 GCA_044337935.1 Candidatus Nitrotoga sp. | reverse complement strand
AAACGACAATGTTGCTACCCATAGTTGACTACATGACCAATTCTCTGCGGCAGGAATAGAAATGCCCTCACAAAGATGCGCTCTCCGTTGTTACCCAATTCATGGACTCAGAAATTTTTCGAATTGGAGCTTTCACCCATGAGCGACTGGCAGCCAGTGGTCAATTTATTAGTCGGCGTGCCCGTGGCATTGTTGACCTCATGGCTCACCGTCAAGTTCGCTTTGCGGCGTTTCCAATCGGAAAAGTGGTTCGAACGTCGCCTTGACGCTTACACAAGAGTAATTGAGGCACTGCATGTCATGAAGCATTGCACTGAACGGCGGATTCGCGCCGCCGAGCGCGGAACGGATATACCAAAGGACATCGAAGACGAACTTGTGAAATCTTATCGCAAGGGGATTGCCGATCTGCGAAGACTTACAGATATGGGCGCACTATTATTTTCTCTGGAGGCAGTCGCCGTTCTTGACACACTGAACGCTGAACTCCTTGCCGCTACCGATGAAACTTTATGGTGGGAACACCTTGACGCCGAAGGCTCTGCAATTTCTAAGTGTCTTGTCGCGCTCAGGCCAATAGCTAAGAGAGACCTTAATGCTTAGGTCCAACCCAACAGTCAAGCGGGACTGCGCAAAAGCACGCAGCCCCGTACTTTTACGTTGGGCGTCAGAGGAACGAATAAATGACTGATCTAAACGCTTCAGCACTTGCCGTCAGTTTTGTACTGACATGGGTAATAGGCCTCGCACCGCCATTACTCATTCGCTATGTCTTTATCAAGCGTCGAATTAACAAATGGCCTGCAATAGGTGCGTGCGTATTCTTTTGGGTGCTCAATTTAGTTATTTTTGCTGCTATGGGAAGTCAGAGCAAAACACACGGCGCGCTCTTTTTTGTCGCATTTGTTTCCTACTGGATTCTCCGCAAAAAAACCAACCAACATCAACTTCGTAGTGCCGGCCAAGGCATAACTTCAGACAAGCTTCAAACAAAGGATCCAAAATATGTTCGCTGTTCTAATTGCGATTTCGAGCAGTGGGCAGGTTACGAGAGCTGCCAGAAGTGTGACGCGCGACTGAAGTGATGAACTAAAGTTTCAAACCATAAGACACCTGACCAGTGCCTGGACTCCAGCAACCTCTGAGTCTGAACCAATTTGGGGAGACCTCAGGGTCAGACTCGATTGATTTTGATGCGGAAGCATACGGGAGCTGAAACTTAACATCAAGTTGATCGGCGCGTCGTTTTTGACGCGCCCGCTCGAACGCCAGGTTGGGCTGTGGCGCGTCGTTTCATTGTCTGTGGAATGAATTCAATTTTGAGCGTACAGCCTACAGCATCGGCATATCTTTTGAGTGATGCCATCGAAGGCGCATGCTTCCCCACGCCTTCTAGCCTTGAGACGGCACTTTTCGTGGTGCCCATGCGATCAGCGACTGCTTCTTGTGTGAGTCCGGCGCGCGTACGCGCGGATAGCATTTCGTGCGCGAGAGCGTACTCGGTTTCAAGAGCATCATAAGCTTCGCGAAAGCCACGGCGTTTCGATGCCTTTTCAAGAAAAGCTTTTTGATTGTGCGGCACAGGATCGTATTTAAGATCAGCCATTTTGTATCTCCTTCATTCGCTTACGCGCAAGCTTGGTTTCCTGCGATGGTGTTTCCTGTGATTTTTTAATGAAAGCGTGCAGTACCACCACGCGTTTCCCAATAAGAAAACAGTAAAATGCTCTTCCAATGCCCGATTTACCACGTGGGCGTAATTCAAACAGCCCGCCACTAAAGGCACGAGAGTGTGGCAAACGCAAGTTTGGACCGTGCTCAATAAGAAGCTCGACAATTTTTGCATAGTCTGCGACAACATCCACAGGCCAAGCCTCGACGGTGGCTTGCACCTTTGCATGAAAGTATTCAATGGAATATGTCATGTCGGCAGGTTAGCAAATATGCTAACCACGGTCAATACTGGAAATACTCATTTTTTAGACGCCCAACGTCCGGGTAACTAGGTCAGATCAAATTAAATTACGATTTTGTCGTTGGGGTACTGATCTCGCATAAAGTCCCATCCGAATACAGCAACGCGCAGCGAACTATTTTCCCAGCATAAACGGCCTGCATCGCGACACGATATTCCTCCATCTGCACACTATGAGACAGAAAATCTGACGGTGCGCCGGTCTTGTAATCGAGCACCCATACTTCGTCGTCAAACTCCACCAACCGGTCGATCCGGCGCAGTTCGCCGCGCGCATTAACATATGACATTTCATTACATGCCCCACGGTAATGCTGCGGATCAAAGAAACGTTGCAATGCCGGTAATGCCAATAAATTTTGTACCTGTTGCCAGAGTGATTCCATGTCGGCGGATGAAATGTCGAACTGCAGTTGCAATGCCGCCTTGTCGGCCATCTCTCCTTTTTTGATTCCATCTGATGAATGCAGGACAGAGGTACTTGGCGAAGACGCGCTTAAATGTTGCAGCAGCGCGTGTAACACAATACCTTTCCGCTGCGCAGCGGTGGGGCGTATTGCGCGTTGGCCGGTGGGTAATGGCCGCAATAATGCCGCATCGATTTCAGTAGCGACTTCAGGCAAAACAGATGCGGGATTATCAGCCGCAATCAGCAAGGGATTAGCGCCCTCTTCCACCGCCGCCGCAATGCGGCCATACCAGGAAGATTCTTTCAATTCGCCATTCCCGCTTACCAGCAACGCTTGTTTTGCCCGCGTCATGGCGACATACAGCAGATTCATTTCTTCACGCAGACTATATTTTTCGTCGGCATCAAAATAATCCGCGCGTTTGGTTCCGCGACTGCGTTTATCCGTAAAGAGCGAGAAATGCACTGGTCGCGACGCATTGGGCGGCCAATCGAGCAGCACGCTATTGCTGTCCGATTTACGTTGAGTATCGTTGGCATCAAGCAGCCACACGATGGGCGCCTCCAATCCCTTGGCTTCATGCACGGTGTAAATACGCACGGCATTACCAACCTCGCCTGCTTTGCCTTCATCCGGCGATTCATTGTCATCCGCTGTGCGAAGCTCTGCCAGCTCGGCGAGAAAACGGGGCAAACCGGGATAGCGTCCGGCATCCACATTCAGCGCAATCTCCATAAAGGCTTGCAGGTTGGCGCGTATCGTTTCACCCATATCGGCTGGCAGCGCAGCTTGATACCGGTGCAACAAATCACCTTCGAAATAGATGCAATCAAGCAAATCATGAACCGGCAATTTATCGGCGCGATCCAGCCAGTTGTTCAGCAGACGATACGCACGCGACAATTCAGCAGATGCTGCACCGCTCTGTTCATGGCGTTGCAGCCGTGACCACCAGCCGCCACCGGTTTCATCCCGAGCCAATTGCATTAAGTCATCATTGGAGCAAACAAACATGGGAGAACGCAGAACTTGCGCCAATTCCAAATTGGCGAATGGGCTGATCAGAAAGGTCAGTAACGCCTGCATGTCTTCCGCTTCCAGCGTATCCAGCAGCCCGCCGCGACGCGACGTCAAGAAAGGAATGCGGTGCATCCGCAAGGCGTTCTCATACACGCGCAAATGGGTGCGCTTGCGCACCAGCACCATCATGTCGCGATATTCTGCGCGCCGAACGGTGCCGTCCGCATCATGCACACTCCAGCGCGTCATGATGTCGACGATGCCAGCAGCAAACTGCTGCGCCTCGGCTTCACGCTCGCCGGTCACTTGTTCGATACGCGCTTCCTGCAAAGGATTACGCAACCAACCGGATCGAACCGTGGCATCAATCGGGGCCGAATTTTCCATGACCGCCAGCGGCAACACAGTGACAAAACCGAGTAAATTCGCGTGATGCGCGATGTGGGTTTCAAACTCCACAAAGCCATCCGGCCGCGACTCGAATACATTATTTACCGCTCGCAGCACGGCCGGGGCATTGCGCCGGGTGACATTCTGGCTAAGGGGATGCGCGCCAAATTCCTGCTGCAACCATGCGCTTACTTCCCCGAACAGACGCGCATCGGCACGACGGAAGCGGTAAATGGATTGTTTGGGATCGCCCACCACAAAAACGGTAGGCCGCGATTCCACCGCAGCAGAGGCGGCAAACCATGCCTGCATAATCTGCCATTGCACCGGGTTGGTATCCTGAAACTCATCCAGCAAAACGTGTTTGTAACGGCTATCCAATTTGTACTGCATGTACTCTGCGCAATCGCTCTGGCCGAGCAAGCGGCACACCTGCCATTCCACATCGGTAAAGTCCATCACTTGCTGACGCAGCTTTAAATCCTGATAGTGTTGCAACAATGCCGCCCCGCAATGCAACACCGCCTGATTCATGCGCAGCACATCGCGCTCGGTCATTGCAACGCGCACAATATGCAATAATTCAAATACAGCGCTATAAAGACTGGCATAGCGTACTTTGTCCTGCTTGCCGGTTGGCTTGAGTTTGCGCGACTCGCCCTCTTTGGTATAAAACCTGGCACTGAGTGCTTCAAAGCGTGCAGTTAAATCTTGTTGACTCAATGCTTCAATCAGCATGCCCGCATCTTTCTGTTGCGCTGCCGAGCCGCTTTGCAACAAACTGGCAAATGCCTGCACATTGGATTCGAAATTTTTATCCAGTAATACCGCCAGCGGATCATCCTCCGGATTAACATCAAGTTTGATACGGAGTTGCGTCATCGCATAGCCCACCGCGTCTTCCTGACCGTCGGTATATGCCCAC
>JBIIMQ010000037.1:0-15650 GCA_044337935.1 Candidatus Nitrotoga sp. | reverse complement strand
CATGGTTTTGTTATGCCCAACGTCATATAGACACCCTAAAAAATCCCGATAAAAGCACCTTCGAGGTGTATAATCTAGAAGTATCCATGTAATGCATTGTTTTTATTGGATGTGAGAATTTCGCACACCCTAATCTTTCTAATAAAAACGACATGAACACACCCCCAAGTTACTCGATCAAGCACAGGATACGTTGCGGGTGAAAAATTAGGGCCAGTCGATATTCCAAGGCCAACCAGAATTAACTACGCTGCCTGCACTGCAATCTTATCCCGCTGGGCAATGATACGGTTACGTTCATCCACGTACACCAGTTGGGGATGGAATTTCTGCAATTCCAGTTCGGTATACATTGCATAAGTGGCGATAATTAAAATGTCGCCCGGATTGGCTTTATGCGCCGCAGCGCCATTCACAGAGATGACGCCGGAACCGCGCTGTGCGCGGATGGCGTAAGTGGTGAAACGTTCACCGTTGGTGACGTTATAGATATCGATCTGCTGATATTCACGGATATCAGCAGCATCCAACAAATCCTCATCAATCGCACACGAGCCTTCATAATGCAACTCCGAATGCGTCACATGCACCCGGTGCAATTTGGATTTGAGCATAGTTCTTTGCATTGCATTACCCCCTACGGGAGAATAAGGGCAGGCATTATATAAGGACGCTTCTGTAAATCCAAATTTCGTCCCAATGCTGTTCCTGCCAAAAAGTTTTCCAATTTATACAATTCGATCATTCGGTGTACGCAAATTTCTTGCGCTTATGGCTTACCCGATAACATCCCTGCACGCCTTATCCCGCTTTATTCCGGCGAATCCATCAAGCAATTTGACCGACTTCCCCCTTTAAAAAAGGGGGAGTTGAGGGGGATTTTAGCCCCGCAACTATTAAATCCCCCCTGCGCCCCCCCTTTTACCAAGGGGGATCCGGCATCACCGCTCTTTTGAGACTTCCAGATTGTCGATCAATCGGGTTTGCCCCAGCCTGGCCGCAGCCAATATAACCAAATCACGTTCGTGCGCTGTCGGTTCACCTAAATCTGACTGAGCGCGTATCGCCACGTAATCAACCTGCCAGCCGCGCTCGGTAAGCGTTTGGGTGGCTTGCCGTTCCAATTCAAGGAGATCCGTTGCGCCATCCACAATGGCCCAGCGAATATCAACAAGGCTTTGATACAAAAAAACTGCTTCAGTTCGTTCCGCAACGCTTAAATATTGGTTGCGCGAGCTCAGCGCCAGGCCGTCTGCTGCCCGCACCGTCTCGCCGCCGATAATTTCTATCGGTAGATTAAATTGTGCCGTCATCTGGCGAATTAAATACAGCTGCTGATAATCTTTTTTGCCGAATACCGCACTTTGCGGCTGCAGGATATTAAACAGCTTCAGCACCACTGTCGCCGCGCCGCGAAAATGACCTGGGCGGAAAGCACCGCATAATTCATTGGCAACGAGTGGTAAATCCACCGTTACCTGCTGTGGCTGCGGATATAAATCGCGCTCGCCCGGCGCAAATACCGCATCCACCCCGCACTGTTCCAGCATTTTGCAATCCTGCTCGAGCGTTCGCGGGTATTTGGAATAATCTTCGTTTATGCCGAACTGTAACGGATTGACAAATATGCTTACCACGACAAAGCGGCCATGCTGGCGCGCGATCCGCACCAGATCAAGGTGCCCCTGATGCAGATTGCCCATAGTCGGCACAAAAACGACATCGCTTATCCCCCGCAAATGTGCGCGCAGTTCAGCAATGGTGTGAATCACTTGCATTGATGCCCCTTAAAAAATTCAGAAGCTGTGTTCCGCACCGGGGAAAGCGCCGGATTTTACTTCAAGCACAAAATGCTTCACCGCATCGGCAATGCCCTGCGCACCCTGCATGTAATTTTTCACAAAGCGCGCCTTTTTGCCCGGATAAATATCCAGCATGTCGTGCAACACCAGCACTTGGCCGGAACAAGCCGCACCCACGCCGATGCCGATGGTCGGAATAGAAACATTGGCGGTAATTTCTGCCGCCAACAGCGCCGGCATAGCTTCCAGCACCACCAGTCCGGCTCCGGCCTGCTCGACGATTACGGCATCCTGTACCAAGCGCTGTGCATCGGCCTCATTTTTGCCCTGCACACGATAACCTCCAATCTGGTGTACCGATTGCGGCGTCAACCCGATATGGGCGCAAACGGGAATGCCCCGCCCGGTAAGAAAGGAGATTGTCTCAGCCATCGCCGCTCCGCCTTCGAGTTTAACCATCTGTGCGCCCGCCGCCATCAGGCGCGCGGCATTTTCAAATGTTTTTTCCGGACTGATCTGAAAAGTGCCGAACGGCATATCCGTGACGATGAACGCCTGCTTCGACCCGCGTACCACGCAAGCTGTGTGGTAAACCATCTCGTCCAAGGTCACCGGCAGAGTAGTCTCATGCCCCTGCAATACCATGCCCAGCGAATCGCCCACCAGCAGCATGTCCACACCGGCGGCTTCGAGCAACGCCGCAAAACTGGCGTCATAACAGGTTAATACAGCGATTTTTTCGCCTTTGTCCTGCAACGCCTGCAATGTCGTTAATGTCGTCCGCATCATGCCCCCCTGCTAAAGAATTCGCGCTGTCCGCGCATCCCTTCGATACGCTGTAACAACAAAGCAAAATCCTCGTCGCTATCCACAAAATTCAAATTCTCGCTGTTCACGATAAACACCGGCGCCATGTCGTAGTGATAAAAGAAATCGCTATAAGCCTGCGACAAGCGTGCCAAATAGGAATCGGCAATCTGCTGCTCATACGGGATGGCTCGCCTGCGCACACGCTCGACCAGCGATTCCGGCGAGGCTTGCAGATAAATAACCAAGTCCGGTGTGGGCGCATGCGGTGCCAGATTGCGGTAGATATTCTGGTATAGCGCAAATTCCTCATCACCAAGATTCAACCGGGCAAACAAGACATCTTTGTCAAACAAATAATCCGTCACGGTACTGTTATGAAACAAATCCATCTGCACCAAATCACGTACTTCATCAATCCGTTGAAACAAAAAGAACAGTTGAGTGGACAACGCATAGCGTGCGGGGTTTTCATAAAATCGTGCCAAAAAGGGATTCCCTCCGGGGTTTTCCAGCAGCGCAGTCGCCTCATAATGTTCGGCAAGTCGGCGCGCCAAACTGGTTTTGCCCACCCCGATCGGCCCCTCAACTACCACATAGCGGTATTTATCAAACAACATCTGCAATCCGCTCCAATTGCTGTTGCTGGCAACCTGACAAGGCTTCCGCCGCCGAACCCACCCCGGGAATAACACAATCCGGCGCAATTTCCAGCAAAGGTTGCAACACGAATGCCCGCAGGTGCATCTGCGGATGGGGAATGGTCAGGTTGTGCTCATGGTGACGCAAATCATCATATAACAGCACATCCAGATCGAGCGTTCGCGGTGCGTTACGAAACTCTCTGGTGCGGCCGCAATCACGCTCCAGTTCTAGCAGCGCGTCGAGCAGAGCACGGGGACTCAGCGTTGTTTCCAGTTGCGCTACCGCATTAATAAAGTCCGGCTGTTCGAGATAACCAACAGGCGCGCTTCGATAAAACGAGGAGCGTGCCAGCACCCGAATATGCGACAAACCGGCCAATGCCTGCAGGGCATGTGAAACTTGTTTGCACGGATTTTCCAGGTTGCTACCCAAGCCAATGAAAGCCGTATGCTTGGAATTCACTTTTAAAATTTGCCTTATGCGATTTCAGCAGGATGTGCTTCTGGGCAATATCCGTTGAACTTTAACGACAATCGGTGGGCGGCATAAAGCATGCTGCCCACTCTTCCCTCCGCAAACGCAGGCTTCTTTGATATTCATTGTTTAACGGGTAATTCCGGTTGTGCGTGTGCGCCCGGTTTCTTGCGACGACGACGTTTTTTGACCACTTCATCGGGCAATAACATTTCAGCACGGCGCTCTTCTGAAGCATCCTGAAACTCATCCCACCACAATCCCAATTGCGAATCCACCTCGCCACTTTCACAGCGCAGCAGCAAAAAGTCATACGCGGCACGGAAATGCGGCTGCGACAACAGGCGGAATGGTCGCTGCCCGCCGCGCTGCCCAAAACGGGGCTGCAACAACCACAAATCTTTCATGACTGCGTCATACCGGCGCGGAATGGCAAGCTGCGCCTGCTGCCTGCTGAGCACCTCATCCATCGCCGCGTGTAACGCCACAATCGGACGTTCGCCCGCATCCTGACGCGTTTTCCAGGCAGCCAGAACATGATGCCACAGCAGCGCGGCAAACAGGAAAGCAGGCGAGGCCGATTTTCCGTCATGAATTCGCTGGTCGGTATTCTGCAAGGCCAGCATGACAAATTTCTCACCCAAAGGCTGTTTTAATATGACATCCAGCATAGGCAACAACCCGTGGTGCAAATCCATGGATCGCAATTTTTTAATACATTCCAGCGCATGGCCCGACAATAGCAACTTGAGCATCTCATCCAGCAGGCGGGCCTGCGGAACATTGCCCAGCAAATCTTTCATTTTTGCAATGGGTGCGGCGGTCGCATCTTCCAGCTTCATACCCAGTTTGGCCGACAAACGGACCGCGCGCAGCATGCGCACCGGATCTTCGCGATAACGTACCGCCGGATCACCGATCATGCGCAGGGTATTGGCGCAGATATCGGCATAACCGTTATGGTAATCATAAATTTCCTGACTGGATGGATCGTAATACAGCGCGTTAGCAGTGAAATCGCGTCGTGCCGCGTCCTGCGCCTGATCGCCAAATTCATTGTCACGCAACAGCCGCCCATGCTCGTCGGTTTCCGCGTCTTCGATTTCTATCTTGCGGCGAAAAGTGGAAGTTTCCACAGTTTCTTCACCGAACAACACATGTACCAACCGAAAACGCCGCCCGATAATGCGCGACCGCCGGAACACACGGCGCACTTCTTCCGGCGTGGCATCCGTTGCAATATCAAAATCCTTGGGATGGCGATTGAGCAATAAATCACGCACCGCGCCACCCACGACGAAAGCCGTGTAACCTGCCGCCTGCAAACCGTCGGTCACCTTGCGCGCAGCGGGGCTAATGCCTTCGCGGCTCACGCCATGAACATCGAAAGGGATAATGTGACAATTTCCCTCTACCCGAATACGGCCGGATTTTCCGAATATGCGTTTAAGCAGTTTTTTTATCATTGCTTTCTACTGTGACAGAAATGCCGCAATAAACCGCGGCAAAATTAGAATTTCGGATTATACACCCGCCACAAACCAGCGCTCTCCCCCCTCGGACAGCTCGCGCAACCGGCACTGGTATAGCGCTTCCAGGTGTGTGTGCGTCAACAATGCCTGTGCCGTGCCGGACAACACCCTGCCATCGGCAAACAGCAACAACACATGATCACAACAGCGTTGTGCCCAAACAATGTCATGCAGCACCATCATCAGCGCACAGCCTTGCTCCTTCAACCGGCTGAATATTTGCATCGTCTGTATCTGATGGCGCATATCGAGATTCTGTAACGGCTCATCCAGCAAATAACATTTTGCTTGCTGTGCCAGCACTTGGGCAATTGCGGCACGCTGCCGCTCACCGCCCGACAGGGTATTGTATGACCGGTGCGCCAGCCCTTCCAACTCCACCTGCGCTAACGCCTGCCGCGCCAGTGCTTCATCCTGCGCGCTATAACCGAACAACGAGGCACGATGGGGGAAACGGCCCAGCAAAACATATTCCTGCACGCTCCCCCAAAATTCACCGCCTTCATTTTGCAGCAACACACCGACTTGCCGCGCAAAGCTTTGTCTGGCATGGGCGTCCAGTGCCTCGCCATGCAAAGTCACCACGCCGGTTTGAGGCGTGTACAAACCGGCCATCGTGCGCAACAGGGTCGTTTTACCCACCCCGTTCTGCCCCAATACGCCCCAACATTTACCCGGACAAACCACAATATCAAGCTCGTGACATATTATTTTGTCGCCCGCCGCCACCGTGAGTTTGTGCGCCTCCAGAACCGGATGATCAAAGGATTGCATCAGTACCGCCGCCCCAATAACCACAGCAAACACGGCACACCCAGCAGCGCCGTGAATATCCCCACGGGCAATTGCAGCGGTGGCCACACCATTCGTGCCAGCGTATCAGCCAGTACCAGAAAGCTGCCGCCCAACAATATCGATGATGGAATAAGCCAGCGGTGCGCGCTGACACCCAGAAGACGAATGGCATGCGGGATCATCAAGCCGACAAAACCGATACTACCGCCCAGTTGCAGCGCCGTTACCGTCAACACGGCAGCGGCAAAATACAATCCCGCCTGCCACCGCCCAACCGATACCCCCAGAGCCGCCGCTTTATCCAGTCCGCCCGCCAGCACATCCAACCCACCGGACAACACTGTGGCGCACACCCCCACCGCCAGCAGCGCAAACCAGGCAAAAGGCACGCCTTGCGGATGCGACAAGTCTCCCGTCAGCCAGAACAACATTCCTTTCACCTGCTCCCCCTGCGCCAATGTCAGAAGCAAACTAATCACCGCACCGCACCCGGCAGAAAACACCACGCCGGTAAGCAGCAGACGATAAATATTTCGGTCGCCGTATCGAAAGCCCAGTCCAAATACCGTGACGATCGCCAGCAATGCACCCGCAAACGAAAATAATTGCGTACCCGCCAGACTTGCCCCAAGCAACATGGCAGCCAGCGCGCCCACCGCCGCACCGCCGGAAATGCCCAGAATATACGGATCAGCCAGCGGATTTCGCAACAACGCCTGCAACAACACACCGGACAAAGCCAATAATCCGCCGCAAACAAATGCCGCCAATACGCGCGGCAAGCGTAACTGCCACAACACCGCTGCGGCAGTGTCTTCGTTATTGCCGATCAAAGCGTGCCACACCTCACCTGGCGCAAGCGGCAATGAACCGTTCATCAAGCCAAAAGCCAAGCTCAACGGAACTGTGCACAACAACAAAGGGAAAAGGATTCGTGGGGACATTATTTTTCGACATAGTCAATCAACAAAAAATGCACTGTTTGACGCAAGCCGTTCAGAAAAGGCGGTGATTGCGTTTTAGATTTGCCCTGTTAATAATAACCAGGCTTTTTCAAAGCTCTCATCTAAACTGCCGTCTTTCTTGACGATGCATTCAGACTCAACAAGTTGAGATTCTTTACCCACTGCTATTTGACTCAATTCAGTTTAATCCGGCTACGGACCGGGATATGATCACACGGAATAAGACAATTAATCTGCTTACTGTATTACACCCGCCCTCACCGCAAAGTCAAAATACGCCAGCTGTGCTGTTCTGCATGCTTACGCAAAGTTGCATCCGGATCAACGGCGATGGGATTGTTCACTTTCGTCAACAATGGCAGGTCATTCAGGGAATCGCTGTAAAAAAAGCTATCAGCAAAACTATCCCAGCCCCATCCTTGTTGCACAAACCAGTTTTCTAGGCGGGTAATCTTGCCTTCGCGGAAACACGGCACGCCGGCTACAGACCCGGTGAACTCGCCATCCTTCTCTTCCGGCTCGGTTGCAATCAGGTGCGTCACGCCGAATTCCCGCGCAATCGGAGATGTTACAAAGCTGTTGGTCGCCGTGATAATGACGCACACGTCCCCTGCCGCACGGTGTCGTTCCACCAGCTCCCGCGCGGGTACGGTCATCATGCCGCGAACCTTGTGCTGCATGAAGTTATCACGCCAACCGTTTAATACTTTGCGCGCATGACGCGATAAAGGCTTCAATTGAAAATCGAGGAACTCATAAATATCCAACGTACCCGCTTTATATTGCTCATAAAAAGTCAGATTTTTCGCTTCAAACAACTCACGATCGAGCACGCCCTGTTCGATGAGAAACTGGGCCCATTCAAAATCGCTGTCACCATTCAGCAAGGTATTATCCAAATCAAATAGCGCAAGATTCACACTGACTCCACATTTAAAATTTGCATTACTTCTTTCAACAATGGTATCGAAGGCACACGCTGTAAACGCAGGCAGTGCGCATCCAGTGCGTCCAACAACCCGAGTAGCGCGGGCATATCGCGCCGTCCGTGCCGCAGCAAGTATTGCATCACTTCCTGCGGCAAGATAAAGCCGCGCGCTTGTCCATGCCGCTCCAACGCTTGCGTCTTTTCCGCATCATTCAGCGCATGCACCTGGTATACCAGCCCCCACCCCAAACGTGTGCGCAGATCATCGCGCACACTTAAATGCGCCGGCGCAGACACCCCGCTAACCAGCAGCATGCCGCCACTTTCGCGCATCCTATTATAAAGGGCGAACAACGCAATCTGGGCGGCATCATCCAGCGCTTCGGCATTATCAACTGCGACCACTTGTGCCACATCCAGCACAGCGCCATACGAATAAATAGCGGACTGCCCCAATAAACGGGCCTGCTCCACAACAGCCTGCATAAGATGACTTTTTCCGCAGCCCGCCTCACCCCACAGGTAGAAACTCCGTTCACTTGAGGTGCCTGCCAACGCGTGCTGCAATGACGACAGCAACTCAATATTGCGGCCCGGTACGAAATTATGTAACGTGGGCAACCAGTCCGGAGCAATGTTTAACAATAATTGCGTCATGAACAATGAATCACGATATTCGGGGATTGATGACCGCGCAACCTCGGGCTTGGGCCAATCCAACCGGCAGTGCCGCCAGTGCGACAAAAATCAGACAGCCATCAGATGTACTTTCGCACAGTGCGGCAAAACGTTGCATGGTCATTTGGGGTAAAATACCGCTAACAAAATAGCCTTCACTTTATCCCGAAGAAAGCGAGAACTCAACTTGAGCGCACCCGATACTCTTTCCTACCGTGACGCCGGCGTAGACATCGCTGCAGGTGATCGCCTGGTGGAAAACATCAAACCATTTGCCAAACGTACTATGCGCCCGGAAGTTTTGAGTGGCATAGGCGGCTTTGGCGGATTAGTCGAAATCTCCAAAAAATACCGTGAGCCGGTGCTGGTGTCTGGTACCGATGGCGTGGGTACCAAATTAAAATTGGCATTCGAGTTGAATCGCCATGATACGGTTGGCATTGACCTGGTTGGAATGAGCGTCAACGATATTCTGGTGCAAGGTGCGGAACCGCTGTTTTTCCTTGATTATTTTGCCTGTGGCAAACTGAATGTGGATGCCGCCACCGAAGTAATCAAAGGCATTGCCGCCGGATGCGAACTGGCAGGATGCGCGCTCATCGGCGGTGAAACTGCCGAAATGCCGGGCATGTATCCGGTAGGCGAATACGACCTCGCCGGTTTTGCCGTGGGGGTGGTGGAAAAAGCCAACATCATCACCGGTGCTGATATCCGGCCTAACGACGTCGTGCTGGGACTCGCCTCCAACGGAGCACATTCCAACGGTTACTCGCTGGTACGCAAAATCATCGAACGCTGTCGGCCCGATCTGCAGGCCAAATTTGATGGAGAGCGCGCGCTGGCTGATTGCATTATGGCGCCCACGCGTATCTACGTGAAACCATTGCTGGCGCTGATGCAAAACATCCGAATAAAAGGAATGGCGCATATCACTGGTGGCGGACTGCTTGAAAATGTACCGCGCGTATTGCCTTCCAGCGTCACCGCCGTGCTTGACGGACTCGCCTGGCGCACGCCCAAGCTGTTCGAATGGCTCCGCGAACAGGGCAACGTGGCACAACAGGAAATGTACCGTACTTTCAACTGCGGCATCGGCATGGTGGTTATCGTGGATCAAAATGATGCAGCAAACGCGATCACCCAACTTAAAGCTGCCGGGGAAACCGTATGGCGCATCGGCACCATTGAAGCGCGAACAGGCGATGAACCACAAACCCAAATCTGTTGACGTAGCAATGAAATCCATCGTCATTCTGATTTCCGGCCAGGGCAGTAATATGCGCGCACTGCTGGAAGCCAACCTGCCCTGCCGGGTAGCGGCGGTTATCAGCAACCGAGCCACTGCCCCGGGATTGGAAATTGCCAAACAGCACGGGATTACAACACGGGTCGTGGCGCATCAAGATTATCCGAACCGCGAGTCTTTCGATTCCGAGCTCGCCACCTGTATAGACGAATACCAGCCAGATCTGATCGTACTTGCCGGTTTCATGCGCATTCTCACCCCTCAGTTCGTGGCTCGTTATCAAAACAAAATTGTTAACATTCATCCCTCACTGTTACCCGCATATAGCGGCCTGAATACTCATGCACGCGCACTCCGGGACGGGATAAAAATCCATGGTTGTACCGTACATTTTGTCACCAGCGATGTTGATCACGGTCCCATTATCATCCAGGCTGCAGTACCGGTGCTCACAGACGACACCCCGGCAACGTTGGCGGCACGCGTATTACATCAGGAACATCAAATTTTTCCACAGGCCATTCGATGGTTCTGCGACAACAACATCCGCCTGAGTGATGATGGTAGAGTACTGATGAATCGCCCGGAACAATCCAATTGCTCACTAATTTCTCCGAAAATGGAGTGAAGCTATGCTCAAAATCGTTTATCTTGTTGGCCTTTTATTACTGGTGAACACCGCACCGCAAACACTCTTCGCTGCCACATCCTCGACACCTGCACAGATCGCCCATGTCACGGCCCATTACGATGTGCTCAAAGGTAGTATTAAAGTCGCGACCATGACCGAAACATTTACCCGCACGCACGATAACTATCACATTGAGAGCGTAACGCAAGCAGTCGGCCTGCTCGCCGTGTTTAAACCAGAAGTCATCCATGTCACCAGCGAAGGAACACTAACGGCAAAAGGCTTACGTCCAGTCACATATATTCAGGAGCGCAAACTCGATACCGTGCGAAATACGCGTGCCGATTTTGATTGGAAATCGAAACTCATTACGCTGACCGACCACGCCGGAAAGCGCACGGTGCCACTGCCTGCCGGAACTCAGGATCGGTTAAGTGCGATGTACCAGTTCATGTTCACATCGCTGCAGAAAGCCTCCGAGCTCAGCTTCAACATGACTAACGGCAGCAAAATGGATGACTATAGTTATCACATTACTCCCGACCAAAGCATGACGGTTCCGCTCGGAACATTCAAGGCGTTATACGTAGCTAACCCGCTGCAAAACGGAAATCAAACTGAAATCTGGCTAGCCACAGAGCACAACAATTTCCCTTACAAAATGGCCATTACAGACAAGGGTGACCAATTCACACAGGTGTTAACACAAATAAATTTTGAGTAGCCATCCTGTAGGGCTACTCATGAAATGAATCCCGGTACGCCTGTCGGCCGTATTACCCTTGCCCTCACGCTTTCCGCACTGCTGCATGGTACGGTGCTGTGGCTCTTTCGCATAAAGTTACCGCATAATGAGGTAAAACTTCCACCGCTCAGCGCCACACTCAAAACATTGCCATTGCAAGGTGATACTCTCTCACTCAAAGTAAAACCTATCATCCGCTCGGCAAAATCTGACCATACCTTAACAACAATTCCCCGGGGGAAATCAACAGCTGCTACTGACGCAGAATCTACCATTGCAGATTCTTCCGAACCAGAATCCCTTCCCGCTTTTGAAGCTATCTCTCCCGTAGCATCGGTGAAACAACCCGTGGTACTTCCGCTACCCAAACACGCACTGCTAAAGTTCCTCGTTTACTCTGATCAGGACAATACTCAAATTGGCGAAATCACCCATCAACTCGAAATAATTAACAACAAATATGTCCTGAAAGCCGAAACAAAATCGGCAAAACTAGCCCGGCTAATTAAGAATTATCAGATCATTCAAACCAGCCACGGCAACTCCGGCGAGTTTGGACTGCGTCCTGAACGTTATGAAGAAGAACCCTACGCTTCCGGCGAAAGACAAAAACTAAATGTCACCTTCAACTGGGCAGAAAGCAAATTGTATTATTCTCACAGTGCTGAAACTGAGTTACCCACTGACGCTCAAGATATTCTAAGTTTTTTATACCAACTACCGCGATTCCCGTTACACAATAAATCCATATCAATTGCTATCGCCACTGGAAAAAAACTTGAACAATATGAATTTGAAATCGGTGCAGAAGTGGAAATCATCACCCCAATAGGAAAATTGCGCGCCTTGCCTTTACACAGACTGCACAGCCAAAATGAAGAAGAGATGGATGTATGGCTTGGGCTGGAGTATCGCCTGCTGCCAATCAAATTTCGCCAGATCAAACGTTCCGGCGAAATGGTCCTGGAAATTATCATTTCCAACATCCGCATTGCGGATGAATAAGAAATGCAGGATTCATGAAGCCCTGTCCTGTAAACTTCACACCTATGGATGCGATTCAATCACCCATTAAACTCTTTTTATACTGATTTGAAACCATGCTACTGACTGAATATCGCTTGGATCTCGTTATCCAGGCATTGCGCAACATCCTGCCACTGGAACATCCCGCAGATGCCATGCTGCGCTTCTTTTTCCAACGCGAACGCATCGGCTCAAACGAGCGTACACTGGTAACGGAAACCCTGTTCGGCGTGTTACGCCGCCGCCTTTTTCTGGAACATGCCTGCGCCAATCAGGCCACTCCGCGCCGCATGGCATTGGCTTATTGGATTAGATTCGGCGGCTATAACCTGCGTGAACTTACCCCGCTTCTAAAACGCGATGAGGCCGATTGGCTAAAACAAGTAAAAGCTATCAATCTTGCCGAATTATCCTTGCCAGTGCAGGCGGAACTGCCTGAATGGTTAGTCGAGCAATTGCAAATCACGATGACAGATGAAGCCATCCTCACGCTGGGTCGTTCCATGCAACACCCCGCCGCACTGGATTTGCGCGTTAACACCCTGCTCGCCACGCGTGACGAAGTATTGCAAACCTTACAGGCAGAGGGTATGGACGCACAAGCCACACCCTATTCCCCAATCGGCATTCGCCTCAAGGACAAGCCATCCCTCACCAAACACCCATTGTTCCTCGGCGGGAAAATAGAGGTTCAAGATGAAGGCAGTCAGTTACTTGGATATCTTCTCGCTCCCAAGCGCAATGACATGGTTGTGGATTTCTGCGCTGGCGCGGGTGGCAAAGCACTTATGCTGGGGGCCATGATGCAATCCCAGGGTAGGCTCTATGCTTTGGATATATCTGAAAAACGGCTAGCCAATCTCAAACCACGTTTAAAACGTTCAGGGCTCAGCAATCTGCATCCGCAACTCATCGCACATGAAAACGATAGCAAAATAAAACGTCTGGCCGGTAAAATTGACCGTGTTCTTGTGGACGCGCCTTGTAGCGGTTTGGGCACGCTACGCCGCAACCCGGATATCAAATTTCGCCAATCAGCCCAAAGTGTGACCGAATTAATCCAGTTACAAACCGCCATTCTGAGCTCGGCCAGCAAACTACTTAAACCCGGTGGGCGCTTGGTATATGCCACCTGTAGTATTCTGCCACAGGAAAATCGAGATGTTGTCGACGCATTTCTTGCCGACCATCCGGAATTTACTGTTCGTCCTGCGGGAGAAATTTTTGCACAGCAGAAAATTCCGATGGAAGCGGGGGAATACCTGCAACTATTACCGCAATTACACAACACCGATGCTTTCTTCGCGGCAGTACTGGAACGGATAAAACCGACGTCTCAAGACAGCATCGTTACTACTTAATACTCCCGAATATTGCTAGAAGCACACAAAGCACTCAGTTTAACGGTCCAATTAACTTTTCTGATTACACCATTGGTAGCGCAACGTTTAAGAAAAATAAGTAGTTATGTATTTACCCGACTAATGAGCTTGGTGCTCGCGGCAATTTCTGTCGAATTCACCGCCGGTGGGATGCGCGGTTTATTTCTAACTCTTGGCTAACTCAAGCAGGCAGGGCAATACGGCACTTGAATTTTTTGCAACTCAGTCGTCAAAACGTATCGCCCGATAAACGACATCCACCACGGTCAGCTCTTCTACTCCGCCGGGAACATGCAACATAACCACATCATCGGCACGCGCCTTCAGCAAGACTCGAGCAAGCGGTGACATCCAGCTGATCAATCCTCGTCCGGCATCAGCCTCATCCACACCGACAATACTATAGGTATACTCAATATCGTCCTGTCGAAGAACTGTAACAGTCGCCCCAAAAAATATTTGATCACATGATTCCCGCTGCACGGGATCGACTACTGCAGCATTTTCCAACCGCTTGGTAAGGAAACGAATCCGTCGATCAATTTCCCGCAATCGCTTCTTGCCATAGATATAATCGCCATTTTCCGACCGGTCACCGTTGGAAGCCGCCCAAGTAATGGTTTGCACCAACACCGGGCGCTCCTCTTTCCATAACTGATCAAGCTCATCTTTCATGCGCTGGTAACCAACGGGAGTAATGTAGTTCTTTACTCCTGCCGGAATCGAAGGTACCGACTGATCTTCTTCCCCATCATTACTATCGTCCGTTTCCTTAATAAAAGCTTTGTTCATATGCGCCCGCCCTGATAAATAATCTCCATGATTTTATAGCCAACTGCAACTTAATGCCGCCATCAGTCACAAAGACAGCAAACGGAAAACAGATTGATGGAAATTTAACGTGTAACAGCTAACGTCGATGTGGCATAACTCCTTTCTACCCAAAATTATCAAAAGTCTAGTTTACACGGGGACTTTTCGATGAATAAAATCCACCGCCAGCAGGCACAAAATGAGATAGTAGCGAGAAAATTTGACACCAGTTTCAAACTAAAAAATATGAACATGGTACAAAAGCATGTGCCAAATGCTCAGCATCCAGCACAAATAAATCAGCCTGTGCGCGTTTCGCGTAAGTGTTGATATTCTAAAAATATCGATACAGCTCACCGCGCCCTTCAGCATATTGGTTGGGCAATTGATACGTGCTGCCCAGAGTAGCTATCCGGCTTAAATTAGCTCAATAACTTATTTAAATTAATTGATTGGCCTTCATCCATGCATTGGATCGGCGTAGCGCTTCATTAATTTGACCAGACGTCATCTGTTCTTCAATGACACTCAGTAGATCCCTTCCTTCATCATCGACAGCCAAATCAGCGCCATCTTCATCAACAGCACGGCCTGCGATCTTTAACCACATGTATGCTTCAACAAGATCTTGCTCAACGCCAGTCCCTTGTGAGTACATAATACCCAGATTAATTTGCGAGGGCGCAAATCGCTGTTCCGCCGACTTGCGGAATAGTGCCACGGCTTCCTGTTCGTCCTTCTCTACACCGTAGCCGTTATTGTACATATCGCCGAGACAAAACTGCGCCTCCGGATCACCCTCATCTGCTGCCATTCGAAAAAACTTTTCAGCGTTGGTATAATCTTTATTCAAAAAGTAATTCAGGCCATCTTTGAAATCTTTTGATTCACTCATATGTATTTCCCTACACAATTTCCATGATCTGGCGTATCACATTTAATGCCCACAGAGTATCCATCTCATCAATTAAAGCCAAAAATTTACAGCTGTCTATACTGGGCAACTATACAAATGTAGAGCACTATGGCTGGGAATCACACGCAAATACGTAAGATTATGCAGGCTCACCATTTTCATTTTGGCCGACCTGAGCTCCGAGGAATTTAGCGCATCTTTCGGCAACTGCCATAAATGCTTTGGTCGAGGCGGATTCCGGAAATGCGTACACAACCGGACGTCC
>JBIIMQ010000132.1:0-4857 GCA_044337935.1 Candidatus Nitrotoga sp. | reverse complement strand
GAAGATGAGGCGCGAACGGCCAAGCCGGTGTTGCCGCGCCGAAATAATATCGAGGTGCCCGTGTTCAGGTCAGTTGCCACCGCACCGAAGGGGATTTTCATTTTTTCAATCGGCAGGTTACCAATGGCCTTGTTTACGTAGTTTTGTAGTGCTTCGCCTTTTAATATTCCGGCTGTCTTGGCAAAGAACGGCACGGTCCAGTCGGTAATGCCGGCCTCGTCCATGTCGATGGCCATCTTTTGCAAAGCAAACCCGTTGTGGCCCGCAGCATACAGCGCGCCGACTACACTGCCGGCACTGGTGCCCACCACGATGTCGGGCACAATTCCTTGCGATTCAAGTGCTTTTATTACGCCAATGTGGGCAAATCCGCGTGCCGCGCCGCCGCCTAAAGCCAGGCCGATTTTAATCTGTCGCGGGGGCTTGGGAGGCGCAGGTGTGGATGCCGATGGGGATACAACCACTGGCTGCACAGTTGATGATGAATCCGGGGCGGTGGTTTGGCACGCGACCAAGGCAATGCTGACGGCAGCAAGCTGTAAAAATAATAAAGTGATGGGTTTCATTTACAACGTATTTTTTTGTGGGCACACGGGGAAGTATAAAACAATCTGGTGCAGAATCATCAGTCGAATCATCAGGCCATTATCGGTTTATCCGGGCTGTTCGAAGAAAACCAGAGTTTAAACAGGTAATTTGCCGCGGCCTGTTAAAATGCAAAAGCTTGGGTTAAGTCGTAAATTTTGATTCATAAATGAGCGTGCCGATTCTGAAGGCTTTATTCGGAAGCTCCATGGGATAAAAACGATAACGCTATCTGTGTAAATTTACTTATGCCTGATTTGCATTCAACTTCGAAATATCATCGTCAGCGAAAATCGCACGCTGATTCGCCCGGGATTTCTTCTGCCCGTCTCCCCATACTGGCTATGACCATTGCCTATACGCTATTTGTGATCTACGGTAGCTTGGTACCGCTGGATTTTCATCCGCGAACCTGGGATCAGGCATGGGAGATGTTTCAGCACATCAGTCTGCTCAATGTCGGAACCCAAGGGCGTGCCGACTGGGTAGCGAATGGCGTGCTCTACGTACCCGTTGGCTTCCTCACCATCAGCCTATTTATGCATTCCGGGACGCATCGCACATTTGCCTTGGCGTTTGTCGGTTCGCTTCTGTTTTCGTTCACTTTGGCCGTGGCAGTTGAATTTACGCAACTATTTTTCCCACCCAGAACGGTATCCATCAACGATGTCGTTGCCGAGTTTCTCGGCAGCATTTTGGGAGCGGTTTTCGCAGCGCGTTGGCTTGATCGGTTCATGTCGTTCCTCTCCACGCTTATGGGAAATTCGGATCGCTTGGTTGCACACCTCCTGAAAGCATATGCTATTGGCTATGTCGCGTTCAGCCTTTTTCCCTACGATTTTTTGGTATCAGTACCTGAACTCGAATGGAAGCTTCACTCTGATGGCTGGGGATGGCTAGTAGCGACGGAGTCCATGCGCGGCAACATCACACTTTCGTTTGCCAAGCTGTTCGCGGAAGTCTTGGCCGTCGTGCCACTTGGTTTGATACTCTGCCAACTGACAACTGGGCGACGACCGTGGTCTTCCTCACGTGTACTTATTGCGGGCGCTGTACTTGGGCTGTTTATTGAGATTGCCCAATTTTTCATCGTTTCAGGTACCAGCCAAGGTCTTTCCGTGCTTACGCGTGCGACGGGAATTTATCTGGGCGCACTGCTTTGGCGCCATCGTACGCGTTTGCACTCATCGCGACTGGCGTACGGATTCAGGCGATTTGGTCTGCTCGCGGGTATCCTTTATCTGATTGCCTTGACTGCAGTAAATGGCTGGTTCGAGCATCGCTGGCTAGGCAGCGACTCCGCCATGAACGCCTTCAATGACATTCATTTTCTCCCCTTTTATTACCATTACTACACTACGGAACAGGCCGCGCTGTTAAGTTTGACATCCGTATGTCTGATGTATGCACCTATTGGCATTTTGGCTTGGGCATCCTGGAATCCTCCCGGGTTGGCGATGTTTATGGGAATGCTGTTAGCCGGATGCATGGAAACGAGCAAGCTATTCCTTGAGAACCTCCACCCCGACCCCACCAACATTTTTCTCGCCGGGTTTTCTGCCTGGGCAACAGCGAAACTGGTCAATCGGCTTGCCTCGGCCCCTGCAATATCCGCCGATGACTTGAAGCCCGATGACTTGAAGCCCGATGACTTGAAGCCCGATGACTTGAAGCCCGATGACTTGAAGCCCGATGACTTGCCGATGGCTGCGGCATCAACCCGCCGCCGCAGGCGTTCCCACGGCAGTGAAACGGAAGCTTCCAGGGCCAAGGTGCAAGCAATAAATGATCAGACGGTGGACGCGACATCGGCGGCGGTGCCGCTTACCACACTTAAAAGGCCGTCGAGTATGGGTTACGCCATCTTGATTGCGGGCTTGGCGGGTGTCGGCTGGGGTGTGGCGACCTTCCCCTACCAACCAGCTCTTCTCGGTCTGCTTTTCGCTGGGTATGCGGTTCTGCTCTGGTACCGGCCCCAGTTTCTACTCATTGCTGTTCCGGCTGCTCTGGCACTGTTCGATCTCGCCCCTTTGAGTGGACGCTTTTATTTTGACGAGTTTGATTTTCTTCTTTTGACCAGCGTCATCGTCGGTTATGTCCGATTACCACCCGCGCCGCGCCGTTCAAAACGCGATTTACTGTTTCTCTCCCTCGCTATTTTGCTGGGTCTTTCCTATGCAATTGGCATCGTCCGCGGCTTACTGCCATGGCAGATGCCAGAGGCAAACGCATTTACCAACTACTACAGCCCCTATAACGCACTACGCATCGCCAAGGGTGCACTGTGGGCATTCCTGTTATATGGCCTGCTCGGGCGACAGGCGTTCACCGGGCAGGATGTTCGCGGCCTTTTCGCCAAGGGTATGATCGCCGGGTTGGCCGGCACGATTGCGATGCTGGTCTGGGAGCGTTTCGCATTCCCGGGATTATTCAATTTCACCGATGTTTACCGGGTGACCGGGCCCTTCTCCCAGATGCATACCGGCGGGGCTGATGTCGAGACTTTTCTTACGCTATCGACCCCATTCCTGGTGGTGCTGCTGTTTGAAAGGCGGAGTTGGGTAACAAGGCTGGCCGGTACAGCGTTGCTGGTTGGCGCCACCTATGGAGTGATGGTCACCTTCTCGCGCATTGGCTATGTTGCCTACGGTATTGCTTTGGCAATCGCCTTGCTGGCGGTAACGGCAAAATCAGGTAATCGGGTGCGAACCTGGCCTGTCAAGCGCGGCTTGGCGGTCATCGTACTTGCGGCGTTGGTTCTCGCGGTGGCAGTGCCGATCTTCAAAGGTCCGTTCACACAGGCTCGCATGTCCCAGGCGGGAGCCGATCTGGGAATACGTTTGGCCCATTGGTCTAATGCCTTGCAGATGCGCGATCCGGGCTGGCCCACGGAGCTGTTCGGGATAGGGATTGGTCGTTACCCGGAAACCTATTCTTGGCGTAGCGAAGAAAGCCGGGCCGCCACTTACCGGCTAGGTTCCGAAACTGGCAACACCTTCCTGCGGCTAGGAACGGGCAGTCCGCTCTATATGGAGCAGTTCGTCACGATTAAACCACGGCATGACTATTCGCTTAGCCTGAACGCCCGCAGTTCTCAGCCTAACACCCAAGTCACAGTATCGATCTGCGAAAAGTGGCTGCTCACCTCAGCGCGCTGCACCTTTAAGTCCATTGATGTCTCAGGAAACGGACAGTGGCAGTCAGTCCAGACCCGGCTGCAATCGGATGAAGTGGGAAGCGGTCTCTGGTATGCAATCCGCCCCGTCAAGCTTTCAATCTACAATTCCAATGCCCATACCAATGCTGTGGTAGATGTGGACAACGTGCGCTTGCAGGGGATGGACGGAATCGACCTGTTGGTTAACGGGGAATTTTCGCTGGGGTTGGATCGGTGGTTTTTCACCGTTGACAAGGATAGGCCATGGCATATCTGGAGCCTGCCAATTCAAGTTCAGTTCGACCAAGGTTGGTTGGGTTTGGTTGCTCTGACCCTTTTCGTCGTGCTCGGCTTATGGCGCGCTGGCCGCGATGCCTGGCGCGGCGACGCGATGGCCGGTGCAATACTTGCGTCCAGCATCGGCTTCCTCGTGATTGGAACCCTCGACAGCCTGGTTGACAGTCCGCGTCTGATCCTTGTGTTCTTGCTGCTTATCTGGTTCTGCGGACGGGCCGGGATGAGATCCCCGGCCACCTGAGAAGGCATGCTTCTCTTGCACTTCTCATAGTGACTCAGTGGCCGGTTTGGATCATGGTGAAACTTGACCTACCGCAAATGCAGTATTGCGTCCTTATTAGAAGCCGCATGAGACTTGGCCAGAACGCAAGGTTACGTCCACGGTGGGTGCTCCGCTCACTCCACATAGCGTGTATTGGGCGCCACTAAGGTGAACTTCATAGGAATACGATCCCCCCGTACCGTAATTATAGGTGACCAGGCTACCGTTACCAGTTCCAGAGGCGCTCCACGAGCCTACTGGTTTCGTTGGATCAACGGGATCGCTGGGACCTTTCTTGTAGTCAATGAGAGCACCTCCCGCTTGATGATATTCCTGCCACTTGTTGCCTCCTATTGTGGCGCACACTGTTTTACCTGAAACAGCATTGGCAACAACATTATTACCTCCAGTGTTTCTCAATTGGGTACCGTTGGTACAGTCTACTGCCATTGCCCCCCCAGAAATCCCCGCAAGCAAAATGATGCTTGGAATTATTAGATGTTTCATAACCGTTTCTCCTTTCTAGTGAATAATATTGATATCAATTCATTGCTTA
>JBIIMQ010000186.1:0-3044 GCA_044337935.1 Candidatus Nitrotoga sp. | reverse complement strand
ATGAAAGGCCCACAATTTTTGAATTATGTTAAGCCTCTTGTTGAGGTACTGCGAAACGTTGGTGGTTCTGGAGCAACTGCTGACGTAATTGATCAAGTAATTTCTTACATGAAAATTCCTGACTCCATAGTTGAGGAAACAATTTCTTCTGGTGCTTCTCGTGTAAGAAATCAAATTCAATGGGCAAGAATGTATCTTGTCAAAGCAGACCTAATGGATTCATCGCAGCGCGGTGTTTGGAAACTCACAGAAAAAGGTTATGAAACTGAAGTTACCGACGAAACGGTTTATGCTTTGTTCAAAAAAGTTCAAGGCAGCTTTGTAGAAGAGCCAAAGAAAGCAGAGTCAGCGCCGGTTGAAGAGACTGAAGAAATTGTTGCAGACGAAGCTCATGGGGAAGCCCTTCTAAATATATTAAAAAATCTTTCACCCGCTGGCTTTGAAAGAATCTGTAAAAGATTGCTATCTGAAGTCGGAATTCACGACGTTCAAATAACTGGTGGCTCTGGAGATCAAGGCATTGACGGTACGGGTGTTATAAAGGTAAATGAAGTTGTTGGGTTTACAATCATCTTTCAGTGCAAGCGGTACAAAGACTCTGTAGTTCCGCATCATGTTCGTGATTTCAGGGGCACAATGCAGGGTCGCGCAGACAAGGGAATTATAATTACTACTGGTCGTTTTACATCTGAAGCAAAGAAAGAAGCAGTTAGAGACGGCGTGCCGCCAATTGAATTCATTGACGGTGAACGTTTGGTTTCGTTATTTGAAAAATATCAACTTGGTTTGAAGCCAAAAGTTGTTTATGACTTGGTGCCAGACTTCTTTGATAATTTCAAGTAAAAAAATGTGTAATAAGTCGTTGCAGCACCGTTGCGCTCCGCTCCACTAGACAGTTTTTAAGTTGTGGTTTTATGGAATACTTTTGCGAAAAATCAATAGGGTCCGGCTCGATTGATCCTCGTAGCGCAAACAAATCCATCAAAAAACAAAACGCTTCGGCTGTAACGCGTTTTGCAATGGCGCAATGCAGCTCTCGAACAGGGTAACTTTCTCTACTACACCGGGTGACACGCTGGTTATCAGATCGGCATGCATCACCGGCGCATCGCCAACAATAGCAAACAGGCGACCGCCCGGTTTCAGGCTATTCTGGAATGCCTCCGGCAAAACTGGCACTGAACCGGTCAACACAATTGCATCATACGAACCCGGCCAACCCTGTGCAGCATCGCCCAGTGCCAAAGTTACATTATTGATGTGATGCGCAGCCAAATTCTTTTCTGCAAAGGCATGCAATTCCGGCACGATCTCGACACTGGTAACATGCAGCGCAAGATGCGAAAGCAACGCAGTCAGATAACCGCTACCACTGCCGACTTCAAGCACATGCTCGTTTCGACCAAGCTTCAAAGCCTGTAATACACGCGCTTCCATTTTGGGTTGCCACATTGAAACCCCATGTCCCAATGGAATTTCCATATCCATAAAAGCCAAGTCTTGCCTTCCGGGTGGCACAAAACGTTCGCGTTTAACCTTGCCCAACAAATCCAGCACCCGCATATCCAGCACATCCCAAGGCCGAATCTGTTGTTCCACCATATTAAAGCGCGCTTGTTCCACATTACCCATCTTTTCAACTCCAAAATATAATCGATACTTCAACCGGAAGAGTATAGCAAGGTCACTGCCCGTGCTCAATAATTGCCTCTTTTACCTGCCATGAGTTGCCGCAGACAGGCGGGAATATGCCCCCTCATTTGCTTGTTACGGTAATGCTCATGCTTTTTGTGCATGGCTCTCCTGACGGAAAACCATTTTGACCACACTAACCACACCAATGCTACCTAAGCAAAATCTCCCCACAATGTTTGCAACGCAGCGATACCCGCCACGGCAGCCGTTTCAGTGCGTAGCACGCGGGCGCCTAACCGGACAGCAACAAAGCCGGTTTGTCTGGCAGCCTGAATCTCGTCCGCACTGAAACCGCCTTCCGGCCCGATTAACAGGGTCGTTTTTCCCTGTGGTTCCGGTTGATCGCGCAATGTTGCCGCAGCTTCCGGCAACAAAATAAATTTGCTGCCCGGCGCATTGCCCAAAGCAGTTATCCAGGTACCAAATTCCAGCGGCGCATGAACCTTGGGCAACATGTTTCTTCCACATTGTTCACACGCAGCGATGATAATTCCGTGCCAATGCTGGGTGCGTTTTTCAGCACGCTCTCCGGCCAGTTTTGTCATGCTGCGCCGGGTTTGTACCGGCTGTATTTCGGTAACACCCAGTTCGGTTGCTTTTTGTATTACCCAGTCCATTTTTTCGTTACTGCTCAATGCTTGAGCCAGCACGACATTTAACGGGGATTCACTGTTGACCGTGCAGTTTTGCAGCTTCCCCAGCACCACCCGTTTGCCTTCGATTTCACTGATTTGGCCATGAAACTCGTTACCTGCACCATCAAATATTCGAACTTCATCATTAACACGCAGCCGTAAAACCCGGCTGGCGTGATGTGCGGCAGCCTGTGGCAGCTCAAATCGGGTGTCCGCGTTAAGCGGCGGGGGACAATAAAAGCGCGGAATAGTCATCGATCAATCAGGTATACGTGGCTTGCAAAATAAAATAATTGCTGTCGAAATGGTGACGACCTGCACCATCATTTACCCTGCAAGAAGCTGCATCGCAGGCATTCATCGGCAATAATCACGGCTGCATTCACTGGCCCAAAGACAGCAACCACGCTGCCGCAGCATCACATCAAAATGATGTCGTATTGCTCTTGGCTATATAAATTTTCCACCTGCAGTGATACCGGCTTGCCGATAAGATCAGAAAGCTGGGCCAAGCTTTGCGATTCCTCGTCAAGAAACAGATCAATCACCAATTGCGATGCCAGAATTCGATATTCACGGGCGTTAAATTGGCGTGCTTCGCGCGTAATTTCGCGCACAATTTCATAGCAGATGGTTTGCGCAGTTTTAACCTCGCCGCGCCCGCCACAGGTGGGGCAAGGCTCGCACAGTATGTGGGCCAAGCTTTCGCGCGTG
>JBIIMQ010000045.1:0-12706 GCA_044337935.1 Candidatus Nitrotoga sp. | reverse complement strand
ACGCGGAGAATCCGTTTACCGTGATGCGGGTGTGATCATTTGCCAACGACTTCTTGAATTCCTCCAGCACTGCATCGCGGTGCTCCTGGTTATTCATGTCAATAAAATCGCAAATGATGATGCCGCCTAGATTTCGTAAACGTAACTGACGGGCGATAACTTGTGCGGCATCCAGATTTGTTTTGAAAATGGTATCGTCAAAATTGCGCACACCGACAAAGCCGCCGGTATTTACGTCCACCGTGGTGAGCGCTTCGGTCTGATCGATAATGATATATCCGCCCGACTTGAGATTAACGCGACGCGACAGCGCACGCTCGATTTCATCCTCCACGCCATACAATTCAAATAACGGACGCTCACCAACGTAATGCTCCAACCGCGACATTGCGCTGGAAATAAAATCCTGCGCGAAAGCGGCCATGCGCTGATAAGTTTCGCGTGAATCCACCAAAATACGCGTTGTACTTTCGTTGACGAAATCGCGCAGCACGCAAAGACTAATGTTGAGTTCCTGGTACAACAAAAAAGGAGCCGCAGATACCTTTGCCTGTTCCTGCAACTTGATCCACAGTTTATTGAGATACTCCATGTCAGCGAGCAACTCTTTGTCTGTCGCCGTCTCCGCCATGGTACGAATAATATAACCGCCGCTACTATTTTCAGGCAGCAATTGTTGCAGCTTGGCGCGCAACAATTCGCGCTCGGCCTCGTTTTCAATACGCTGCGACACGCCGATATGCGATTCCTGCGGCAGAAACACCAGCAAGCGTCCGGCAATGCTGATCTGGGTTGAAAGTCTGGCACCTTTGCTGCCGATAGAGTCCTTGATCACCTGCACCAACAGACTTTGCCCTTCGTGCAGCATTTTCTCTATGGGTTTGGCGACCTCACTGTGATTGCGATTTTCCCAGATGTCCGCAACATGCAGGAAAGCTGAACGCTCCAGCCCGATATCGATAAAAGCAGATTGCATACCCGGTAAAACACGTCTCACACGCCCGACATACACATTGCCGACTATGCCAAGATGGCTGCCACGCTCAATGTGAAGCTGTTGCACGATTCCCTGCTGCATGACTGCAACGCGGGTTTCCTGCGGGGTAACATTAATTAAAATTTCATCATTCACAGAATTGGATAACCGAATGTTTGCAGCAGTTCAGCCGTTTCGAACAGGGGTAAACCCATTACACCCGAATAGCTGCCGTCTATATGTTGAATAAATGCCGCAGCATAACCCTGAATGGCATACGCACCCGCCTTATCCAATGGTTCACTGGTGAGAATATAATGCCGGATACGCTCCTCGCTCAGCGTAGCCATCGTAACCGTGCTAACCGACAAACGCATTTCCAAACGTTCTTCAAAAGCAATGGCAACCGCACTCAATACCTGGTGTTGACGTCCGGAAAGTGCGCGCAACGTGGCTGCAGCTTGTTCACGACCTTGCGGTTTGCCAATGATCTTTCCATCCAGAACAACGCTCGTATCAGCCGCCAAAACCGGCAGTGGCGGTAACTTACGGAATTGCAGAGACATCCATCCTGCCTTCACTTTTTCCTGACAAACTCGCTGTACATGAGCCTCCGGTAGCTCATTCTGATAGGGAGTTTCATCCACATCTATCTTGCGGGATGAAGTTGAACGTAATAACAGCGTCTCAAAATTAATCCCAATCTGCTTCAGCAATTCTCGGCGACGCGGACTTTGCGAAGAAAGATAAATGCGCGGGCTGGAAATCATGACTCTTTAGAATCCTCTATTAACGGGTCGCATTATTCACGATGATAAGGGTGATTGTGCAACAAGCTATAGGCACGATACAACTGTTCCGCCAGCAATATGCGAACCAAACCATGCGGCAATGTCATGGCCGACAATGCCAGCAATTGCTGCGCACTGCTTTTAATCGACTCATGCAAACCATCCGCGCCGCCAATAATAAAAGCCACATCGTGACCACCGCCCATCCAACTTTCCATTTGTTGCGCCAACTGCCTGGTGGAACAATGTGCGCCGCGTTCGTCCAACACTATGCGCAACGCCTCTTTTGGCAAGGCGTTCGTTATCCGCTGCGCTTCCGCTTCCGTCATCTGCGCCACGCTCTTGCCAGTGGTTCGCGGCTCCGGCTTGATTTCAATCAGCTCGATTTGCATCTCGCGCGCCATACGCTTGGCATATTCGGTAAAACCTGCGGTAATCCAGGCCGGCATCTTGTGCCCGACTGCCACCAACAACAATTTCATTTTGATTCGCCGGCTGCATTAGGCGGCAAATGCCTCATCGTCCACAAATCTTCCAATTGATAGTAAGCGCGCACCGCAGGCTGCATGATATGCACAACCACTTCGCCCAAATCAACCAGAACCCACTCCCCGCTTTCTTCGCCTTCCATCCCGAGCACCGACTCGCCAAGCAGTTTAAGTTGCTTGGATACTTGATCCGCCAATGCCCTGGTTTGGCGCGGTGAATTGGCGCTGGCAATCACAATGCGCTCGAACAACGGACTCTTTTTACTAGTGTCAAGCACAATAATATCGTTGGCCTTGATATCTTCCAATGCGGTTACGACAGCCTGGGTTTTCTCTTCAATAGTTAGCATATTTAAGTATATAGATGATGTAATTGGATGTAATCGGCTACTGCGTCCGGTAACAGATAATGTATGTTTTTATTTTCGGCACAACGATTACGAATATCAGTGGCAGAAATTTCCAAAGCGGGCATATTTACCACCAAAATCGCCCCGGCTGGCGAGTCGCGCAAAACACGGGGAACCGGAGCGAGACGAGCTCTGTACTCATCGCGTAAAGCCTCATTTGCCCCATTAATGGCATTGCCCAGTGGATGCCCGACACGCTGCATCACCACGATATGCGACAACTCAAACAAGCCTTTCCACTCGTGCCAGGAATGCAGTGACAAAAAAGCATCACCGCCCATCAGCAAACACAACGGCTGTTGCATTCCCAGTTCGGCACGCAGCTCACCCAGGGTATCTACCGTATAACACGGATCTGTCCGATAAATTTCGCGTTCATCCAGCACAAATGCCTTGTTGCCTTGCACCGCCAGACGAACCATATCCAAACGTTGTGCCGCGCTGGCATAGGGTGCAGTGCGATGCGGCGGCGTACCGCCGGGAATAAAGTGTATCGCAGCCAGACCGCATTGCTCCACCGCCTCCTGTGCCAATCGCAAATGGCCGTTATGAATAGGGTCGAACGTACCACCCAAAATTCCAATGGGTGCCTGATTCACGGGCTACAGCACCAATTGGCGGGCATCCGACAACACTTTTCCGAGAAAACTCGTGAAATGCGCTGCCTCCGCGCCATCAATAACACGATGATCATACGACAACGACAAGGGCAACATTAGCCGCGGCACGAATTCACCCTCTTTGAATACCGGCTTTATGCTCGCCTTGGACACGCCCAGAATCGCCACTTCTGGCGCATTAATAATCGGGGTGAACGCTGTCCCACCAATACCGCCCAAACTGGAAATGGTAAAGCAGCCGCCTTGCATAGCGGTTATAGGAAGCTTTTTTTCCCGCGCCTTGACGCTGATCTCGCCCAATTCTCTGGCCAGCTGAACCATGCCCTTTTGATCCACATCACGCAGTACCGGCACCACCAAGCCATCCGGCGTATCCACCGCCACACCAATGTGAAAATATTTTTTCATCACCAAATTTTCTCCACTGGCATCCAGTGATGAATTAAAATTTGGGAATTGTTGCATCGCGGTCACGACAGCCTTGAGTAAAAAGGGCAACGGCGTTATTTTTATTCCCTGCTTTGAATACTCCTCCCCCAGCTCCTTACGGAAAACATCCATTTCAGTAATATCAGCCTCGTCATGCTGGGTAATGTGCGGAATGGAAACCCAGTTTCGGTGAAGATTGGCACCGGAAAGCTTTTTGATGCGCGAGAGTGGCTTGGTTTCAACTGCGCCAAACCTGGAAAAATCCACCGTCGGCATAGCTGATATCTGTAAACCGCCGCCCGGGCCGCCTTGCGGTTGCGCAAGCACCGCTTTAACGAAGCTCTGAACATCATTTTTAGTAATACGGCCATTCTCACCACTGCCTTTTACGCGTGCAAGGTCAACCCCCAGTTCGCGCGCAAAACGCCGAATAGACGGACTGGCATGCACCTTACCTGACTGACCGCCTTGAAAATCGGTTGGTGCCACAGCAGCTGTAACTGAAGGGGAGGCCGTAACAGACGTTGCCACAGACACTGCAATAGGCATTGCGGCAACCGGATTCTCAGCTTCTTTAACCGGAGCCGGTGTTGTGGCGGGACTAACCGCATCAGACGTTTCTGTCGTATCGGTTTCTATCAATAAAATCAGTGCGCCTTCCGATATTTTGTCGCCCACTTTAACGTTAACACTTTTCACCACGCCATCAAATGGCGCAGGTACATCCATCGTCGCCTTGTCAGTTTCCAAAGTAAGCAAGGACTGCTCGGCTTTAACCGTATCACCGGCTTTTACCATTACCTCTATTATCGGCACATTCTTGGAATCACCGATATCCGGCATGAATACTTGTTTTATTTCTGCCACGCGTGTCTCCTACCCGCTCAGACCGTCGTTGGATTCGGTTTGTCGGGATTGATATTGTACAGTTTAAGTGCTTTGCCAACTTCGCCCACGGCTATCGTACCCTCGTCGGTCAGCGCTTTCAGCGCGGCAACTGCTATGTAGTACCGATCAACCTCGAAGAAATAGCGCAACTGTTTACGCGTATCCGAACGACCAAAACCATCCGTGCCCAACACCTTGTAGTTGCCCGACAAAAAAGCGCGAATCTGGTCAGCGTAACTTTTAATATAATCGGTTGCCGCAACAATCGGCCCCTTGCGTTTGCCCAGACATTGCTCGACGTAACTTACACGCGGCGCGGCTTCAGGATGCAACATGTTCCAGCGCTCACAATCCAATCCATCCCGGCGTAATTCATTAAAGCTGGTTACGCTCCAGATGTCGGAAGCCACGCCAAAATCCTTCGACAATAATTCAGCGGCGGCGATCACTTCACGCAGAATAGTCCCACTGCCCAACAGTTGCACCGCAGGTGCAGTGGCGGATCGGGCCGTACCTTCATTAAATAAATACATACCCTTGACGATGCCGGTCTCAACACCCTCCGGCATGGCCGGGTGCGCGTAATTTTCATTCATCACCGTGAGGTAATAGAACACATCTTCCTGTTCCTGATACATGCGGCGCAACCCATCCTGAATAATCACCGCCAGTTCATACGCAAAAGTAGGATCGTAAGACACACAGTTGGGAATAGTGGCTGCCATCAGATGGCTATGACCGTCTTGATGTTGCAGACCTTCGCCATTCAATGTGGTACGCCCGGCCGTGCCTCCCAGCAGAAAACCGCGTGCACGCTGATCACCCGCAGCCCACATCAAATCACCGACACGCTGAAAGCCAAACATGGAGTAATAAATATAGAATGGCACCATAGCGACGCCATGGTTGGCATAGGCAGTGGATGCGGCAATCCACGATGATATCGCGCCCGCCTCATTGATCCCTTCCTGCAAAATCTGCCCGGCCTTGTCTTCCTTGTAAAACATCAACTGATCGGCATCCTGCGGCGTGTACAACTGTCCGACCTGAGAGAAAATACTGAGCTGACGGAACAACCCTTCCATACCGAAAGTGCGCGATTCATCCGGCACGATAGGCACTACCCGCTTGCCAATATTTTTGTCCTTCACCAGAATACCCAGCATCCGCACAAAAGCCATGGTGGTGGAAATTTCCCGATCTTCAGTGCCTTTAAGCAACACTTCAAAAGCATTCAACTCCGGTATCTGCAATGGCTCCGCCATTATTTTGCGATCGGGCACCGTGCCCAGCTCCTTGGTGCGTTCGCGCAGATAACTCATCTCCAAACTATCGGCAGGCGGACGACAGAATGGCAATTTGCCGAGCTGCTCATCGGTTACCGGAATATTGAAGCGATCACGGAATTTGCGCAGTGCCTCACCGCCCACTTTCTTTTGCTGATGAGTGATATTTTGGGCCTCACCGGCTTCGCCCATACCATAGCCCTTGATGGTCTTGGCCAGAATAACAGTGGGTTGCCCCTTGTGGTTTACTGCATCCGCATACGCGGCAAAAACCTTGTGCGGATCGTGGCCGCCGCGATCAAGGCGCCAAATTTCATCATCCGACATATCGGCGACTAACTCCAACAACTCAGGATATTTGCCGAAGAAATGTTCGCGCACATACGCACCACTTTTGGATTTATATGTCTGATATTCGCCGTCCACCACTTCTTCCATGCGCTTCAGCAAAAGCCCGGACTTATCCTTCGCAAACAAACGATCCCATTGCCCGCCCCACACCACTTTGATCACATTCCAGCCCGCGCCACGAAATACGCCTTCCAACTCCTGAATAATCTTGCCATTACCGCGAACAGGGCCGTCCAATCGTTGAAGATTACAGTTAATGACAAAAATCAGATTATCCAGTTTCTCACGCGCGGCCATCGAGATCGCCCCCAGCGATTCCGGTTCATCCGTCTCACCATCACCGAGGAATGCCCAGACTTTGCGCCCATCGGTACTGACAATGCCCCGATACTCCAAATAACGCATGAACCGCGCCTGATAAATAGACATTAACGGGCCCAGCCCCATGGACACGGTGGGGAACTGCCAAAAATCAGGCATCAGCCATGGATGCGGATATGACGACAAGCCACTGCCATTCACTTCCTGACGGAAATTGTACAATTGCTCCTCGCTGAGGCGTCCTTCAAGAAAAGCGCGCGCGTATATGCCGGGCGATGCATGTCCCTGAAAATAAACCAGGTCGCCGCCGTGATTCTCGGTTTTACCGTGGAAAAAATGATTGAAACCCACGTCATACAGCGTGGCTGCCGAAGCAAAAGTGGCGATATGGCCGCCCAGTTCAGACGACTCGCGATTGGCGTTTAACACAATCATCATCGCATTCCATCGCGTCAAGGCACGAATACGATGCTCAAGCTCATGATTGCCAACCGAGCGTTGCTCCTTATCGAGCGGGATTGTATTCAAGTAGGGCGTAATTGTGCTGATCGGCAAATCGACACCGGCTAGGTGCGCTTTTCTAACTAGCTGGCCGATCAAATAATGCGCGCGTTCCGCGCTTTCATTTTCCAGCACCGAGTCCAGTGCATCGAGCCACTCTTGCGTTTCCTGTGGATCACTATCAGGCAAATCTACCATATATCTACTCTCTGTCACCTGTTGTTGGTTGGTACATTACGCACCAACCCATCTAATCTTATGGGCATGCAGGCACGCCTATCCATTTGGATGCTCACCCGAAACACACTGAATCGTCTCATTCTCCGTTACCACCCACTCCACCTTGTGGTCGGTGGCTTCCTGCGGCAAATCTTCTACCAGCTGGATAGCAAACGCCCCTGCAACCAGTGCAGGGTGGCAGCCCGCCCCCTTGATTCGCGCCAGCAGCTTGTCATAAAACCCACCACCGTATCCCAGCCGCGCACCGTCGCGTCCAAATGCAATACCCGGCAACAAAATAAAATCCACGTCATTTAAAGCAGTTATTTTGGCACAGCGATCAACCAGCGGTTCGCGAATATTCCACAGGCCGGGCGCCAAATCATGTTGCAGGTCGGACACTTGATAAATATCCAACTCATTCGTGGCACGATTTACCTTGGGCAACAGCACACGCTTGCCCTCACGCAATGCCTGCTGCACCCATTCTTCGGTGGAAAACTCGGCACCAAAACTCATATACGCCAACACCGTATTGGCCGTGCGATACGCTTCCATATTGGCGATTTGTTCCGAAATAGCATGACTCAAGCATGCCCGCTCGGCCACGGTCAATTGTTCGCGACCCGCAATTATACGTTGTCTGATGGACTGTTTCATAACCTGTAATGTCATTTGCGGATTATCCTGTCTCCCTGTTCAAATGGACAATTTTTGAAAACAGCAAATGATGTGCCAACGGAAACATCGCCACATTCAGATTCAAATAACTCACCAAAGAGTTCAGCCGGATTTTTTGAAATGTCATCGGAAACGGGAGAAGCATTCGCTGTCATATCGGCCATCACTCCCCAGCGCAGCATCTGCCATGAGTAACGCCACGATACCGGGCCAGTTCGGCATACACTCACCGAGAATCGTTAGCTCAAAAACAGCTTATATGCCGGATTGTCACTCTCGTCCCAATAGCGATACCCGAGGCCGTCCAAGAAAGTGCGTAACGCTTTTTTGTCGTGATGCGGCACCTGCATTCCGATCAGCACTCGACCGTAATCCGCACCATGATTGCGATAGTGGAACAAGCTGATATTCCAGCTATGGTTCATGCTGTTCAAGAAAATCATCAGTGCGCCGGGACGTTCCGGAAATTCAAAACGAAACAGAATTTCATCCTGTACGCCGGGCGCATGCCCGCCCACCAAATGACGCACGTGCAACTTGGCCATTTCATTGTCGGTAAAATTCAGCGTAGGCAGCTTATGTTTTCCCAACGTGGCAATCAACTTGGCAGTCTCGGATTGATCTTTCACCTGCACCCCGACAAACACGTGTGCCTCCTTGGAGTTCGCATAACGGTAATTGAATTCCGTGATGTTACGCTGGCCCAGCAAAGAACAAAATTCGCGGAAACTGCCGGGCGTTTCCGGGATACTCACGGCCAAAATAGCCTCGCGCTTTTCACCCAGCTCCGCCCGCTCCGCAATAAAGCGCAAGCGGTCAAAATTCATATTGGCGCCGCTGGTAATTGCCACCAACGTCTTATTCTTTAATTTTTCGCGATCGGCATATAATTTTGCACCGGCAACCGCCAGTGCACCAGCCGGCTCAAGATTGGTACGGGTATCTTCAAACACGTCCTTGATTGCCGCACAAATGGCATCGGTATCCACCAATAGAATTTCGTCCACCAATTCGCGGCACAAACGGAAAGTTTCCTGTCCTACCTGTTTTACCGCCACCCCGTCTGCAAACAAACCAACATGCTCGAGTTTGACACGTCGACCTGATTTGATCGAACGACTCATGGCATCGGATTCCACTGGCTGCACGCCGATCACCTTGGTCTCCGGACGTATTTCTTTAACAAAAGCAGCAACGCCCGATATCAGCCCGCCGCCGCCGACAGGTACAAAAATGGCATGAATAGGTTGGCTATGCTGTCGCAATATTTCCATGCCTATCGTCCCTTGTCCGGCGATTACATCGGGATCGTCATACGGGTGAACGAAGGTAAGCTTGAATTTTCGCTCCAATTCCAACGCATGCTGATAAGCGTCAGAATAAGAATCACCATGCAAAATCGTTTTTGCACCACGGCTGGCAACCGCTTCCACCTTTATCTGCGGCGTGGTCACGGGCATGACAATGATAGCCTTGCAGCCCAGTTTCTGTGCCGACAGTGCCACCCCCTGCGCGTGGTTACCGGCCGAAGCAGCGATAACGCCACGTTTGAGCTGCGCCGGCGTTAACTTTGCCATCTTGTTGTACGCACCACGCAGCTTGAAAGAAAACACCGGCTGCATATCTTCGCGTTTTAACAACACATTATTGCCAGTCCGGGCGGACAAATTAGGCGCGACATCCAGCGGGCTTTCAATAGCCACATCATAAACACGGGCGGTAAGAATACGATTCAAATAACTTTGCATGACGAGCCTACAAATTAATTTATAAACTGATTAGGGTGCAAGACTAGCAGGAATTGTGTGCAACCCGAAAGAGGCTCCACCATTTCTTGTTGGCCCCGGACGATAATGTCCACATCTCATCTCAATGGAAATGTTCGTAAATCCAAAACGGATTTAAAATCGGCAAACTCATGGACAGTCCTCTTTCAGATCCGAAAAGTCTTCCCCGCGACACACCTGTTTGCCCAAGTTTCGGTGATTACATTACTTTTGCCTAGCCATGCCAGAGGCTGCTATGCTAGCGCAGTTTGACTTGCAGACAATCTGACCACATCCCGCGAATAATAGTGAAGTTGTATGATTTCAAAATTGCAAAATGGTTGCCGTTTACTTGCCGTCATTGCCATCGTCTTGCTACTGGCCGCCTGCACCACCACAGAACCGATCAAAACCGGAAAAACCATTCCCCAGCAGCGTGACCGTAATTTGCTTAGCCAGCTGGGCAAATCAGATATTGATCGATTGGCCGACGTGGAGATGCGTGAAAACACCCAAATTCTGCGCACGTTAATGATAAAACTTTACAAGCGAAATCCGCGCGAACTCAGAAAAAACACCACCGCCAGCGCGGAAGAAATGGTGGCATCGGTATTTGAAAACCAGCATGGTTGGCGGTTCAAAGAAATTGGCGAGGCGCAAGGATCCGTTGCGATTCAACAGGCATTTCGCCCGGATTATCAAGGTGACCGGGTAATGTCGTTGATTGTGGGCCTGCAAACAATGCTGATTAAAGCGCACGGCGGAAAAACCGAGTTCTTCTTTACCGACTCCATTGAACCGCAAAGTATCTTTAATGCGGCCCGTAACGTCGAAATCGCCGTGTGGCAGCTCTCCAATGCACGTGATGACAAAGGGCAGCTCGATCTGTTAACCAACGAATTAAATGATCACGAGCGTAATCTCAGTTTTGAACGCGAATTCGGAAAAATCATTGGCAGCCTGGATTTATTTGCCATCACGTTATCTGAAAAACTCCAGCGCGTCATTACTCGCGTGGTGCAAACTTTATCCACGGCATTGTTTTTGCCGTTTTAATTGTATCCATCGTTCTAACTCGGTCATCCAATCCCATCGTCTTGCCATACCGCATTCAATCTTGAATCTGCCCGATTGTAATGCGGGGAGAACCCCAAACACTGCATAATCGGGCTGTAGTCAAGTCCGGCATACGATAATTCCGCACTGCATCCCATAGCAATTACTACCCCTTCTGCCCATCGGTAAAAGTACTCAGTGCTGATAATTCATACCCATAAACAGCATTCGTCCAGGCAAGGGATAAGCATTATATCTCCCCGGCGTAAATTGGCTGCTTACCGCGTAATTATAATATTTCCGGTCAAATAAATTGTTCACGGAGGAGCTTAACTGCCACGGGCCTATCTTATGCGCAAGCTTGATATCAGCAATCGTGTAGGCAGGAATTTTCATTCCCAACGTATTCGCCTCGTCGTTATCCATAAACTGCGCGCCAACGTGGGTGACCGATGAATTCAACAGCGTTTGTTCGCTGATCGCCCATGCTGCACCCAGATTCAATTTATGGACGGGAACCAATGGAACTTTTTTGCCCGCAATATTTACATTGGTTTGCGTAAACGAATCTCCGGCTAAAACACCGCTTAAAAATTTTGCATCGGTATAGGTATAGGCTGCATTTAATACCACCCGAGATAATGCCTGCCATTTTCCATCCAATTCAAAGCCTCTGCGCCGTGACGGTGGCAAATTGGTATTACCTATGCCTGTCGTAAACGGATCAAGATGAATTTCATTACGCACATTGTTATTGAACAAGGCCGCCCGCCAATTCCCGCTACGGAAACGCTGTTCCATGCCGACCTCGACATTGTCGGAAGTTTGGGGACGCAAAAACTGAAATTGGTTGGTATACGTTGGTGATGTCTCATAAATTTCATCTACATTGGCAAAACGGAAACTGCGCCCAACTTTCCCGTTTAATGCGATCCCATAATCAAGTTGATGCCGCAAACCGAGTTCATAAGCATTTCTTGATGACCTAAATGAACCCGGCGCAGCAGCAGAGCCAAATGACGCACCGGGAGCTGATGCGTTGTAAACATCAGTTGCATCTATGGAAATTCTTTCATTACGTACCCCGGCCAGCAGCGATGTCGCTCTTGATAAATGCGTCGTATTTTGCAAATACACAGCATTATTTTGCTGAGCCATGGATATTTTATTAATTGGCTGCCCGATATTTCCCACGGCGTTTGACGTAAGCAAATCATAATCCCAACGGTATACATCAATCCCCATCACCAGAATACTGTCTCCTCCCAGTGAATGCGGTACCCTGATGCGGGGCGTGAACGAATTCACGTTCAAATCACTATCACGGTAATTTGGGTAGCCGCCAAAATCAAAATAGGATTTTTGATTTTTAGTGCGGCGTGCCACACCCACATTGACATCCGCGCCATAAAATTTCTGCCGCCACTCAAGTGCAACCTGACTGCCATCTCGGCTGGCATAGTCCAACGGGGTGGACGTGCCGCGCGGATCAGTCGCCACCAGATTAGTGCCAACACTCGGCTGCACCAAACGCGCACCGGGCAAGCGAATATCCTGCTGGTCGATTGCCCCTTTAAAAATCAGCTCGCCCGCATCCAGCTTCCACCGTGCATTTACCTGCGCATTGAGTTGTTCGTTACGGTTGTTCGCACGATATCCGTCAGAAAGCAATTGATTGGCTGTAAAGTCCATCCCGGCTTTCCCGGAAAAATAACTGGCGTTCGCCTGCATCTCGGTCATACCGTAACTACCCGCCTTGTAACTAACCTGACCGGTCGAACCGGGTTGCGTCTGCGATCTGGTAATGATATTGATCACACCGTTAGTTGCGCCATCGCCATACAACACAGCGCCGCCGCCCCGCAGAATCTCAATGCGCTCAATCGAAGCGAACGGAATGGCCGACCACTGAACCCCTGAAAG
>JBIIMQ010000131.1:0-4893 GCA_044337935.1 Candidatus Nitrotoga sp. | reverse complement strand
CGATGGCCGTAAATTGAAAGCCTGTATACCCGGTGGATCTTCCATGCCCGTATTGCCTGGCGAGATTATGATGGATCTTGATATGGACTATGATTCCATCGCCAAGGCTGGTTCCATGCTGGGTACGGGCGCGATTATCATCATGGATGACACTACGTGCATGGTGCGCGCATTGGAGCGCCTGTCCTATTTTTATTACGAAGAATCATGTGGTCAATGTACGCCGTGCCGGGAAGGAACTGGCTGGTTGTACCGAATCATACATCGCATTGAAAAAGGTGAAGGACGTTCTGAAGATCTTAATCTATTGCTTGACCTGTGTGAGAACATTGCCGGTCGCACGATTTGTGCGCTAGGTGATGCCGCTGCCTGGCCGGTACAGGGTTTTCTTAAGCATTTCCGTAACGAGTTTGAATATCACATCGAGCACAAGCGCTGTTTGGTGCAAGACTGACGGTTAGGTGAGCAATGATCAATATTGAAATTGATGGCAAGCACATAGAGGTGGAAAACGGATGCTCCGTTATAGAGGCTGCGCATCGGCTGGATATTTATATTCCCCACTTCTGTTATCACAAAAAATTATCCATCGCGGCTAATTGCCGTATGTGTCTGGTACAGGTAGAAAAGGCACCCAAGCCTCTGCCCGCGTGTGCTACTCCGGTAGCAGAAGGCATGAAAGTTTTTACTGCTTCCGAACAAGCCGTAAAAGCACAAAAAGGTGTGATGGAATTCTTGCTGATAAACCATCCATTGGATTGCCCGATATGTGATCAGGGTGGCGAATGTGAATTGCAGGATTTGGCGGTTGGTTATGGTGGGACGGCTTCCCGTTACCATGAAGAAAAACGTGTCGTGCTGCATAAGGACATCGGCCCGCTGGTGGCAGCCGAAGAGATGAGTCGCTGTATTAACTGCACCCGCTGCGTACGTTTCGGCGTTGAAATTGGTGGCGCAATGGAGTTGGGGCAGGCTTTCCGGGGTGAGCATGCGGAAATCATGGCATTCATGTCAGACACGGTAGATTCAGAACTGTCCGGAAATATGATAGACCTTTGTCCGGTTGGCGCACTCACCAGCAAACCATTCCGCTATAGCGCGCGTACTTGGGAGCTGTCCCGACGTAAATCGATTAGCCCACACGATAGTTTGGGTTCCAATCTGGCAGTGCAAGTCAAGAATAATCGCGTCATGCGTGTGTTGCCAATTGAAAACGAAGCGATCAATGAGTGCTGGATATCTGATAAAGATCGCTTTAGTTATGAAGGGTTGAATTCAGCCGAACGACTTACTAAGCCTATGATCAAGCAGGGCGGAAAGTGGCTGGAAGTGGAGTGGCAAACCGCATTGGAGTATGTGGCTAACGGGCTGCGCCAAATTACCAGTCAATCCGGAGCAGAAAATATAGGCGCTTTGGCTATGCCGAATTCCACTCTGGAGGAGCTGTATTTATTGCAAAAATTGGTTCGCGGTTTGGGCAGTCACAACGTGGATTTTCGTCTGCGCCAGTCGGACTTCAGTGCTGACGGCAAGCAGGCGGGTGCATCCTGGTTAGGCATGGCGGTGGCAGATATTAATCTGGTGGATCGTTTCCTGATTGTGGGAAGTTTCCTGCGCAAAGACCACCCATTGTTGGCATCACGTGTACGTCAGGCAACCAAGACAGGGGCGCAAGTTAATTTGATACATGCCGCTGATGATGATTTGCTGATGCCAATCGCCAATAGAGAGATTGTTCAGCCAACCGAAGTGGTTACTGTGTTGGCGCATGTATTGAAGGCGTTGGCTATTGCCAAGCAGGTTACGCTGGACGCTGGTATACAGCAGATTGTGCAGTCCATAACACCTTCAAATGTTGCTCAGGTAATGGCTGATAGTCTCGCCAGTGGTAAGCGTGTTGCTGTCTTTCTGGGTAACTTTGCGCAGCAGCACCCGCAGGCGTCTCAGCTGCAGTTGTTGGCGCAGCATATTGCCGCGCTATGTGGCGCAACATTTGGCTTTTTCGGTGAGGCAGCCAACAGCGTTGGCGGATATTTGGCACAGGCGGTACCGTTTGCCGCTACCGGGCATGGGATGAATGCCGCCGCGATGCTTGCTGCACCGCGTAAGGCATATATTTTGCTGAATGTTGAGGCAGAATTGGATACACATAACCCGCAGCAAGCATTAGCTGCTATGGGCGCCGCCGATATGGTGGTGGCGATGAGTGCCTATAAACACCACGCTACCGAGTATGCCGATGTGCTATTACCGATTGCCCCATTTACTGAAACGTCGGGGACATTTGTCAATGCTGAAGGGCGTGCGCAAAGTTTTAAGGGAAGCGTTCAGCCGTTGGGTGATGCACGTCCGGCATGGAAGGTGTTGCGTGTTCTGGGGAATATGCTTGATATACCCGGCTTTGATTACAACAACAGCGAATCAGTTCGTGATGAGGTGCTGGTGGGCACAGATATTTCCTCAAAACTGGGCAATGAATTGAACGGTGTGTCGGCGCAAGCAGAAATATGGAGCGTTGCCGGCTTGCAGCGTGTTAGTGATGTGCCGATCTATGCTACTGATGCTGTTGTGCGCCGTGCCGTTTCACTACAAAAAACCCGTGATGCTGCCCCGCCGCGTGCGTTCATGCATAGTGAAGAACTGAAGAAGCTTAATTTGCAATCAGGTGAAATGGTTAAGTTAACGCAAGAACATGGTAGCGCACGATTATCTGTAACAGCGGATGATAGCTTACCGCAAGGCGTTGTGCGTGTGGCTTCAGGTCATGCCGCAACAGCTGAACTGGGCGCAATGTTTGGATCTATTATGGTGGAGCGCGCATGACAGAGCTACTGCAATATTTGCAACACTTGCTGGGGGTAGCTTGGCTGCCGATCTGGACGTTGGTTAAGATTTTGGTCATCGTTGTACCTATCATGCTAACTGTAGCGTATCTGACCTTGGCGGAACGTAAGGTCATTGGCTACATGCAGGTACGTATCGGTCCCAACCGGGTTGGTTATTATGGATTGTTACAACCACTGGCAGATGGTCTCAAGCTGTTGTTCAAGGAAGTTATCATCCCGTCCGGCTCGAATAAGTTTTTGTTCATTAGCGCCCCCGTTTTGGCGCTGACCCCCGCTTTGGCGGCTTGGGCGGTGATTCCATTTTCTGATGGCATGGCATTGGCTGATATTAATGCGGGTCTGCTTTACATTCTTGCGATGACATCATTGGGTGTGTACGGGATTATTATTGCCGGTTGGGCATCCAACTCAAAGTATGCCTTCCTCGGTTCATTACGTTCGGCGGCACAAATTGTTTCATATGAAATCCCGATGGGCTTTGCCTTGGTCTGTGTACTGATGGTTTCGCAGAGCATGAATTTGGGCGACATAGTACTTGGCCAAAAAAGTGATGTTGGTTTATTTGGCTGGTATTTCATTCCGTTGTTCCCGATGTTTGTGTTGTATTTTATTTCAGGAGTGGCAGAAACCAACCGTGCTCCTTTTGACATGGCCGAAGGTGAATCCGAGATTGTTGCCGGTTTCCATGTGGAATATTCCGGTATGGCGTTCGCACTATTTTTCTTGGCTGAGTATGCCAACATGATCATGATTGCCATATTGACTGCGATCATGTTCCTGGGTGGATGGCTGCCCCCTTTTGATATTGCTCCATTTAATTTGTTGCCGGGAATATTTTGGCTGCTCGCCAAAACATCCGTCATGTTATTCCTGTTTTTGTGGTTCCGTGCCACATTCCCTCGTTATCGCTACGATCAGCTGATGCGTTTGGGCTGGAAGGTCTTTATTCCCCTTACGCTGGTTTGGGTTGTGGTACTTGGTGCCTGGATGCAAACTCCTTATTGGCTGTGGTAAAACAGTCAGGGACATAAAAAATGGAAAAGATTACAAATTTTTTTAAAAGCTTTTTGCTGCTGGAGCTGGTGAAGGGTATGGCCCTAACCGGGCGGCATTTTTTCGCACGTAAAATCACAGTGCAGTTCCCGGAAGAAAAGACACCACAGGGTCACCGTTTTCGTGGTCTGCATGCGCTGCGCCGTTATGCCAACGATGAGGAGCGCTGTATTGGCTGCAAGTTGTGCGAAGCGGTATGTCCGGCAATGGCAATTCATATTGAAACAGAAGAGCGGGCCGACGGTACGCGCCGAACTACACGTTATGACATCGATTTGGTTAAGTGTATATTTTGCGGCCTTTGCGAGGAGGCTTGTCCGGTGGATGCCATCGTAGAAACGCGTATTTTGGAATATCACGGCGAGAAACGCAGTGATTTGTATTACACCAAACCAATGTTGCTGGCGGTTGGCGAAAAATATGAAGAACAAATTTCCAAGGATAAGGCGTTGGACGCGAAGTTCCGCTAATGAAATTTTGAATTGGGCCTTGCCGGGAAATCAGTGATTAGCTCATTAATTTTAAAAGGATACTCCTGAAGTTTGCGTCGAATTGGCTTGCGATAAGTGCGAATGCTATTTCAGTGATTTACATTGGTGACCTTCATGGTTCCAAACACAGTTAAAGGTTTGAGAATATGTTGATGAGTTTTAATACGTTAGTTTTTTATATGTTCGCCGTGATCACCGTGTTTGCCGCGTTGCGCGTGATTAGTGCTCGAAACCCGGTACATGCCGCGTTGTTTCTGGTGTTGGCTTTTTGTAGTTCGGCCGGTATCTGGATGTTATTGGAGGCGGAGTTTCTGGCAATTACCCTTGTTCTTGTATATGTCGGTGCGGTAATGGTGCTCTTCCTGTTTGTGGTCATGATGCTGGATATTAATTTGGAACAACTGCGTGAGAGTTTCTGGCGATGGTTTCCATTTGGTGCTGTACTGGCCGTCATCATGGTGTTCCAGATGACATGGGTGTTGGGTAACCGTCAGACTGCCGAG
>JBIIMQ010000036.1:0-15825 GCA_044337935.1 Candidatus Nitrotoga sp. | reverse complement strand
GGATTGGGGTGTGCAATCAGGTGACGATGTGGATGGTTATGGTGAGCTGTGAAACGTTGGGCATCATTTCATTCAGCCCAACCTACTAAGCTTATCTTGAACTTTTCGGCCGAGGCTCACGCGAAGGTTGGACAACATGGGGCAATCAGGCAGAAGACTATGCGCCCACTTGGTCTACCGATTCAAATTACTCCCAGTCTTTCATAACTCCATAAAACCACCAACCCGACAATCGAGAGAAACTACGCAAAAACATGGTACCAACCCAGTTTTACGAAGCAGTATGATTTACACGAGGGAAAGCCACCACGTGGTCTACTTCCAGGCGAATTCCGATTCCCTCGCCAATAGCATGATTATGGTGGCTGGGCACCAGTGAAAGTACGCGGTTACCGCTAGGCAATCGCAGCGCATAAAGAATTTCCGCACCGCGAAATGCCTTGTGCTCAACTTTGGCAAGCAGGGGGCTCGCATCATCATGAATAATATCGTCCGGGCGTAATAACACTTCCACCTCGTTGCCATTATTACAATCAGCCGCCGAATTAACGCCCGGAGTTTTTCTATTCAAAATACCCAACTCGATTTGAACCTGATTGGCATTCAGCACTTTCCCCGGCAGCAAAACACCCTGCCCCACAAAATCCGCGACGAAACGATTTTTAGGCAGGTGATACAAGTTATAAGCTGTATCCCATTGTTGGATTTCACCCTGATACATAACACCTATTACGTCGCCCATGGCGAATGCTTCGTGCTGGTCGTGCGTGACAATGATGGCAGTCGTACCTTGTTGCTTGAGTATTTCGCGTACTTCCAATGAAAGCCGTTCACGCAACTCCACGTCCAGATTAGAAAACGGCTCATCCATCAGCAACAGGTTTGGGCGGGGGGCCAATGCGCGAGCCAGTGCCACGCGCTGCTGCTGTCCTCCGGAAAGCTCATGCGGATAGGCCTTGCCATTTCCTTCCAGCCCGACTGTTTGCAGCAATTCTTCCACGCGCTTATTACGTTCGATACTGGATTGCCCGTGCAGGCCAAAGCCCACGTTGGCGGCCACAGTCAAATGTGGAAAAAGGGCATAGTCTTGAAACACCATGCCGATACGCCGTTTTTCAGCGGGGACAGTAATACCCGGAGCGCTCACACGTTCGCCGTTGAGGATGATTTCCCCATCCGAAATAGACTCAAATCCGGCGATAGCGCGCAGCACAGTAGTTTTGCCGCAACCCGATGGCCCCAGCAGGCAGGCAATATCGCCTGTACCAAGCTCCAGCGAAAGGCCGCGCAATATTTGATGTGTGGCGTAGGATTGACTGATATGGTTAAGCTTGAGCAGCATAGAATTCACACACAAGAAAATATTTTATGGTTAACAACACATAGCAACAAAATCCGGATTCATAGAAACGCCCGCTATTTTGCCCGATATTTGGTCAGCATCAGCACGGGCACAAGACCGGTCAGCACCAATGCTACAGCGGGTAACGCAGCCCGGTTCCACTCGCCTCCCGCAGTCATCTCAAACACCCTGACCGCCAAGGTATCCCATCCAAACGGTCGGGTCATCAAAGTAATTGGCATTTCCTTCATGACGTCCACAAATACCAATGCCGCCGCCGTCAACAGGCCGCCCCGCAACATCGGCAAATGCACCCGGGCAATCAGGTTGATGCCCGACACGCCCAAACTGTGCGCGGCTTCGTCCACACTACGGGTAATACGATGCATTTGGCTTTCTATCGGGCTGTGAGCCACCGCCAAAAAACGAACCAAATATGCCAGAAGCATGACAATCAATGAACCCTGTAACACCGGCAACTCTATCCAACCCGCAGCCACCAGCTGATTATCCAGCCAAGCCACCGGGATGAAAATACCCACTGCCAATACTGCCCCCGGTAGCGCGTAGCCGATCGTGGCAATGCGTGCTGTTATGCGCAATAAAAAACCGGGACGCTGACGCGCGCTGTAACTCAGCAATAAGGCAACCGTTCCCGCCAGCAAAGCGGCAAATGAAGCCAGCGCCAACGAATGCCAAAAGAAATCCAGATAACGCGCATCCAAATCCTGCTCCACTACTTCTGCCGCCCATAATAGCAATTGTGTCACCGGGATAATAAATCCAAGTGCCAACACCATCAGACAAAAACCGGTAGCCAACCAGGCCCGGGTGCCGGTGAGCAAAATACGGGCTTGGCCGCTATGTTTTCCGGTCTGGGCATAGTGTGTGCGGGTACGAGTCTGCTGCTCTGCCAGCAACACAACCAGCACGAATATAATCAACAGCGAAGCCAGTTGCGAAGCGGCCTGTAACGAAAACAGCGAGAACCACGCCTTGTATATAGCAGTGGTGAATGTATCGTAATTAAATACCGCCACGGTGCCAAAATCCGCCAGCGTTTCCATCAAAGCCAACATCACCCCGCCCACAATCCAAGGCCGCGCCATAGGCAGGGCAACCCGAAAAAAACCGGCAGTAGGCGATAGCCCCAGCGATTGGGCGACTTCCAATGCATGTTTGCCTTGGGTGGAAAACGCGTTGCGCGTGATCAGGTAAACATAAGGATAAAGTGCCAACATCATCACCGCAATGACGCCTCCACCCGAACGAATCTGTGGAAACGCAATTGGCCCCCACCATTCTCGCGCAAGCGTCTGTATCGGCCCGGTAAAATCAAGCAGGCCGATCGCAACAAATGCCGTGACATAGGCGGGAATCGCCAGTGGTAATAACAATGCCCAGGAAAATTGCTTGCGCCCGGGGAATTCACATACAGCTGTGAGCCAAGCCAGTGACACCCCGATTATCATCACACCCAGCCCCACTCCCAAGATCAGCCAGAATGTATTGGTTAACAGTTGCGGCAGCTGATATTCCATCAGGTGCGACCAGATTTCCAGTTCCGGCGTGAGCAATGAATTCAGCACCACAACAACCGGAACCAGCGTAAGCATGGCAATCAGCAACGCTGCAACAACCCAGCCGCCGGGCAAGCGGGGTTTAAAATTAAAAACGCCCGCGGTGGGCGTTTGGGTAGTAATGGAAGATAATCGCTGCATGAGCTGCTTATTTGTATCCGGCACGATCCATTAATCTAACCGCCGTGGTTTGTAATTCACCGGCTTTAACCACGTTAATGGGGTTTTGCTTGAATCCGCCCCAAGCTGCAACTGCGGGGTCAGGCTTTACGCCGGGATTAACCGGGAATTCCATATTCATGTCCGCGAACAAATTTTGTGCTTTTACTGAAGAAAGCCACTCAAGAAATTTGACCGCTTCCGCCTGATGTCGGGCATACCGGGTGATCCCCGCACCGGAAATATTTACGTGCACTCCGCTGTCTTTTACATTTTGATTGGGCCAGAAAATTGCCAATGGAAGGCTGGGCGATTTTTTCATCAAGCCACCAAAATAATAAGTGTTGACTACCGTTACATCACACTGGCCGGCAGCAACTGCATTCATCGCCCGGGTATCGTCGGACATGGGTGAAGTGGCAAGATTGTCCACCCACGATCTTACAATCTGCTCGGTTTTGGAATCGCCATATTCCTGCAGCATCATCGCCACCAGCGATTGGTTGTATACCGATTTTGAAGTGCGTAAACACAGACGTCCTTTCCATTTTGGATTACCCAAATCCTCGTAAGTGGACAGCGCCGACGCTTGCACTTTATCCTTGTTATAAACAATGGTACGGGCTCGTACCGATAAACCGAACCATTGGTTTGCCGGGTCACGCAAATAGGCCGGGATATTGTCCGATAACGCTTTGGAGCGCACCGGTTGCAACAAGCCAAGACGAGTTGCCTGCCACAAATTACCGGCATCTGCAGTAATCAAAATATCGGCCGGTGTATTGGCACCTTCTGCTTTAAGCTTTTGCAGTAATGCGCCTTCTTTATCCGTGAGAAATTTGATGGTCGTACCGGTTTCTTTGGTATAAGCGTCAAAAAGCGGTTTGATAAGCTGTTCATTACGAGCTGAATAAACCACAATTTCGCTGGCAGCATAAGTGGTCATTGTCGCCGTCAGCATGGAAGCAGCGACCAGAACACCGGGAAGATGACGTAAAAACGATAGCCGTTTGTCCATTTTTATAAACTCCAAAGAATTAGAAATGCATTAAATAAAATAACCGAATGGACGCTAGTTAATCACAAATGATAATAATTATCAAACACATTAAAATACCCCTTGTTACCAGCTGTTCCTACAAAGTTACTAACTGTTGCTTCGGACAGCAAGCGGAAGAACACGCCGCGCGCCATTAAAGCGTTTCGTCCAATATCGCTCGCCCATGTCGGAGACCATCACGCTCTCGGATTTACTGCTGGATGCATGGACAAATCGGTTATCGCCCAAATAAATACCAACATGTGAAAATGCGCGCTTCATGGTATTGAAGAAAACCAGATCGCCCAATTGCAGTTCGGCCCGATTAATTTTCATGCTAGCCCGACTAATGGCAAGCGCATTATGGGGAAGCAGTATCCCGGTAGCGATACTGTAAACATGGCGCACAAAACCACTGCAATCCATACCGGTATCCAAAGATTGTCCGCCCGATTTATAACTCATACCAACCAAACTCATGGAATAGAGCAATAATTCGGCACGCGGATCATCGTTAGCCGTGGAAAAATTTGGCGCTTCGTTCCTGACAACGTCATCTGCCCAAGCAGAATGAAACGTGACAACCAACAGATTAACCAATAGGATTATTATCAAACGCATGTGAAACGAGGTAAAAATATGGGTAACAATTCGAAATTAATTCTGCACGGCGCATTTTAACTTGAAACAGTTGACCAGTGTCGCCGTATAATAAACCACTCTTCTGCCGGGTTTAGATTTGCAGTCCACCGCACCAAAATCAAACGAAACTCATTCGTACCGTATCATCAAAATTTAACATTACTTTTGAAAGGAATCGTCATGCCGATCACAAAACATCACATAACCGGACGTTGGCTGCCCATATTAATTGCCAGTTTTGGTTTGACATGGGGGATCACCGGACATACCTCACCTCAAAAAGACAATTCGGCAGCTGTAAACGAGAATTACCAGCAGGCGATTGACAGTCCGATACGAACCGTAGAAGACAGGCGTGCCGATGCCACACGCAAACCGCTGGAATTCCTGCAATTCGCCCGGGTGCAGCCGGGTATGCTTGTAATGGATATTTCGGCAGGTGGGGGAAATACCACGCAGTTGCTCGCACTGGCTGTCGGCAGTAAAGGAACCGTCTGGGCACAAGGGGAACAACTGCGACCAGCGCTCACCAAACGTTTGGCCGATCATCCACAACCCAACATCATTCCGGTAACCAGCCCTTTTGAGGACCCGATACCCGGTGATATACCCAAACTTGACTTGATTACCATCATCCTGAACTACCACGACATTGCCAATAAGCCCGTTGACCGTACCAAATTAAACCAACGGCTGTTTAATGCATTGAAATCCGGCGGGCATCTCGTTGTAATCGATCACTCAGCCAAACCGGGCAGTGGCACTTCTGCGACAAAATCGCTGCACCGTATTGACGAAAAAGTTGTTGGTGAAGAATTGCTGAACGCCGGCTTCCAGCTTGAAGAAGAGAGCAGCTTCCTGCACAACGCTTCTGACCCCCGTGATCAGGCTTTCTACAGCATGAAAATTCCGTCGGACAGATTTGCCCTGCGCTTCGTCAAACCTTGACGAATCAAGGCACTCATTCCATGAGTGCCAGCCTGCAAAGTTCGGGACATTAAGGCAACGCCCTCAATGTCCCTCCGTTCGGATTTAACCCACCAAACAAATTGAGATCACTGCCCTGCTAAAAAATATCTCGCATCACGATATTCCGGAAGAGTTTTTGTCGATCGCGCCATACCGTTTAACCGGCCAATGGATATTAATGCTGATGACCATCTTTAGCTTTATGTGCGGAGAATTGGCATGGGGAATAAGCGCATACGCCGCGCCTGAATCAAGCAACCCGAGAACACTATCCGACCTTTACCGGCAGGCTGTTAATCATCCGATACGACCCCATGAATACAAGCGTGACGATGCCACGCGCAAACCGCTTGAATTTCTGCAGTTCGCCCAAGTGCAGCCGGGGATGCGGGTACTGGATCTTGCAACCGGCAACGGGTACACCACACAACTGCTCGCGCTGGTTGTCGGAAGTACCGGAACGGTCTGGGCACAAGGAGATAATCAACGGCCTGCATTCATCAAACGATTGGCCGACCATCCCCAACCAAATATTGTGCCGGTGAAACGCCCTTTCGAAGATCCCGTCCCCGATGATGCTCCAAAACTGGATTTAATCACCAACATCATGAATTATCACAATGGCACCTACCTGTCTGCCACCCGTCGTGCCCGGCTGAACCAACGATTATTTAATGCATTGAAGCCTGGCGGACACCTCATTGTGATCGACCACTCCACCAGAACAGGAGTAGATCTTATCGCCGCGAAGACGCTCCATCGCATGAATCAGGCAATCGTTCTGGATGAACTTCAGAAAACCGGTTTTCTGCTTGAACAGGAGAGCGATTTCCTTCGCAATCCGGCCGACCCCCGCAATCAAATTTATTTCAATATGGACATACCGACAGATAAATTTGCACTTCGCTTCGTCAAACCCTGAAAGACTGAAGAAATATCCGTTATTTTGAGTGGCACGATGGCCACCCCGTAATCCCGGCAGCATGAACTACGCGTTCACACCCGCCCTCCGGCGTTACTCCGCCAACCCGGCATAAACATTTTGCACGTCATCATCCGCATCAATCGCCTCCAGAAAGGCTTCGACTTCTTCACGTTCGGCATCATTGCCGAGAGTAACGGGATTTTTGGGACGATAGCCAACCACCGCAGAAGTAACAGTGAAACCATATGCGGGCAGTGCTTTGCACACAACATCCAGATCAGCAAATTCGGTAATGAACAGCGTCGCCCCTTCGTCCGCAGGCTCAAAATCTTGCGCACCTGCTTCTATTGCAGCAACTTCGGGATCTGCATCTTTTGAATTGGGTGTCGCCTCAATCATGCCGACATGGTTGAAATCCCACGATACAGAACCGGGAGCACCCAACTGCCCCTTGCGAAACAGTACATTCATGCTGGCTTTGGTGCGGTTGATATTATCTGATAAGCATTCAACAATAACCGGCACACGGTGCGGCGCAAATCCTTCGTATACCAGATGTTCCATGTGCAGCGGACCATCCAGCAAACCCGCGCCTTTTTTAATAGCACGATCCAGGGTCTCTTTCGGCATGGAAGCTTTTTTGGCTTGCTCAACTACCAAACGTAAACGCGAATTTGAGCCAATGTCGGCACCACCCTTTGCGGCCACCATGATTTCTTTGGCCAACTTACCGAAAATCTTACCCTTTGCATTCGCCGCGACTTCTTTGTGCCTTGCTTTCCACTGTGCGCCCATATCTGTTCTCTTTATGTGTTGATTGATACAAAAAACGTTGAGGGCGCATCTTGCCTCAAGTGACGTGGGGGTTCAACCCGGAATGACCACTATAGCGAGGTTCCTCATTTCCACACAGATAAAAATCCGGCAGATATGCGAAAACACCTTGGCTTAAACAACTTGCTTACACGTATCAAATTATTGCACTTCACCGAACATGCCGAATCATTCTTCCGGTGCACCAACCATCACCTTCACCTCATCCGGCTGCATACGCAAAAGTTTACCTATATCCGCATAATCATCGGGCAAAGCCGCATCACTCCAACCATGAGCAGAGTGCCGGGCAAGATTAACCGCGAGCAGGACATTTCTTACGCGCGGCTGTTCGGAACACTCAGCATCCATCAACGTAATCAGTAACTTAGGCATAGACCATTTGGTGGCCAAAGCGGTTTGCAAATGAAACAACGTAAAACCCAACACCTGTTCCTGTGCATCATGACTGCGCAGTGTCTTATCCAGTAACTGCATGTCATGAATTTTCAACATATCCTGCGGTGCAAAACACCACATCAACTGCTCGGCAATATCGTACAGCAAGGCGGCAATGCGTACTTCCTCATGGTGCAAATCAAGCAAACGCACTGCCCAATCCACGGCAAAAGTGGATGCACGGTTTGAACGATGCGTCACCCGCAGCAAACAGCTCAAAGCATCTATCTGCCCCTTCAGCACTGTTTCCACCAGCGGCTCAGCCGGTACATTTTTAAAAAACATGTCGAGACCCAGCATCAGCAATGCCTGATCGACCTCGACCACTTCATGCTCCTGACTGGCATGCTTTTTCCGCTGCAAATAACGCAGCAACTTGACGGTCATCATTGGATCATGCCGGATGACAGAGGCGACACTCCGTGCACTGAGATTTCTCTCATTCTTGCGCAATTCCGACAGATTGCGTGCGGTTTGTTTCAATACCGGAATATCAACTTGGCTGAGGAAATACACCCACTCGGACAACCCCAGTTTCTTCTGCTGCTGCATAACGTCTCCCTACCTTTTACTAACCCATCGGATATCTCGACATTCGGGAGGAAATCTTTAGGAATCAGCCAGATCACCTAATTAAATAAACTATTGACTCTGCCAAGGACAGATTTGACATTATTTTGAATCGCAAAATCAATGCTCAGGATCACCAACCCGAACATCCACCAAGGTATTCAACACCCATCCCGAATGCTCATCACCGGTTTGCACATGCAGCCAATCACCCAAATATGACTGAGCCGTCAGCGCGGAATCCTTTTTTAGGGTCACAATTTTGGCTGCACTGCCGAACGGTTCCCGGCGCAAAATAATATTGCCTTTTGCGCGCATCGGAATGGCAATATTGAACGGTACTACTGCAAAGCGCAGATCTGACGCCTTGTGGGATCGGTTGTCTTTCACCATACCGATAAATTCCTGCGCCTGCGCTGCATGATCCATGGCCATACCATAATTTTCCTTGGCATAAGCCGCAGAAGCAGCATCAAGAAGACGTTGCGCCTGTAATGTCTGTTCGGACACTGTAACCTGGGGCAATTTCAAAGTTGCCATGGCCACTTCCGTTTCTGCAATAGCCGAAGCGGCAGCCGGTTGTGTAGCCAGCCGCCGGAACCGAATTTGATCGCGGGCAACCTGACTGGTGGTTTCCTGTAACGCCTTAACCTGATCCTGTTGTCGAACATTCAGGTTCCGAATCACCTCTTCTTTTTCCGCCAATTGCTGCCGTAAACGATCAATTTCATGTTGTTGTACTTCGTAAGAATTGTGCGGCGGAGTTTTGGATGTAGTCGGTTGCAAAAGATTGCAGCCGGTGATGTTCAAGCCTAACAAAACCGTAACCGTTCCACATAACGCGCGTCCCGCCCAAACTTTAGACAAGCAGCATGGTTTGTTTAATTGTGTCCGCGACATTCCCACCTCGTCACCCTTTATAATTATGGTGCGCACCGTACCCCGGTGCATATTGTTACGCGACCAAAATTACTTATTCAAAAAAACCAATTTCATGATGCATCACAAAACAGTACACAGCACCAATGCTACGTTGCACTGACCGAACACAACGCTGATCCAACTAGCCAAGTCTCCACTCTGCTAAATATTCTTACCCCACCAACCGTAACCGATTACAGCTGACATAACCTGTCCCGGTCAATTTCCAAGCACCACAGTTTTGCAACAATTTGCAGTCGCCCCCTGGCAACTTGACAACATCCATTCACACAGACGATCACATCATCTCTTTTAAATCCTCATTCAGCCAACATGCAGGGGGCTTCTTTTTATTGATCAATCATTCTTCAGCAAAATCATTTAGCATCGGAACTCTTGGGAGTCCAACAACATGAACTGCCGGAACTACTGGCAGCCTTGGCTTCGCTCTTGGGTTTGGCGGTAGTGTCTGAAGAATGCGCCTTATCACTACCTGAATCCATTTTACCGTCGCTCATTTTCTTGCTCTTAGCATCGCCTGATTTCTTATGCTTGCCGCCATCCATCATTTTCTTGTGCCCGGCCTTCATTTCATCCAAGGTGATTTGGTTATTGCCATCGGCATCCCACTCGGCAAATTTCTTTGTATGGAAAGCATTAAATTCATCCGCAGTCACCACTCCATCAGAATTTGCATCGATGGCTTTGAACCTTTTTTCCAGCATTTTTCCATGATGCATCTCGGTACCGGCATGAGCCAAAGTGCTACCCAATACAAAACAGGACGCCATCGCGAGGAAACAAACAGTCTTTTTCATGTTTAACTCCATTTATAAATTTACGAAACTTTCTCTTTTTGTAGACGTGAAGCACTATTAAAGAATTTAACCAAGTTCATAACGATCATAATTGGTTTGGCTAACTCCCGATTCCATGATAACAAAGCATCTTGAATATGGTCTACATGATATGCCACATAACCTCAATAAATATCAGTGACTTTGTCGATACATTAAAAACCGGGAGGACATCACACGAACCAAAGTGATTTACATAACTTCCCGGTAAAATGCGATGATTTAATCGGCAAACCCGATAACATTTACCATGCGAATATTAATTGTCTTACCCGACTTACCCGCAAGTCACACAGCTAAGATTTCAGTTCGAATATTCGAATACAATTTGTAACATAATTAAGGAGCTCACATGATAACAATACCTAAAATTGCAAGGAACGCATTATCCATCATCCTGTTTCTTGGCATGGCTGGCTGCTCTAACATGCCTGCACAGAATACAAACACAGCAACCGACACCGCAAAAAGCGCAACTGGTGGCACAGCCAATACCGGGGGTAGCACTACCGGAACGGTTGGTAATGCAGCAGTTATGGGCGTAATCGGCCACGAAATCAGCAAATAACCAATACATTACTCACCTTCTGCCCAAGCTTTATAATTCACCCGTTGATAATCCGGTTATGCCAACTTTATTGGGAGCGACAAATGAAATCCATGCAATTTATTTTAATAGGCGCAGTAGCTACCACAACATTATTGGGCGGCTGTGCCACCAATAACCATCCCGCACCGATCAACACCTCTTCCACACGACCAGCCACCACTGCGCAGCCCTCTGATTTTATTGGCTATGGTGTAATTGAAAACATAGAAACCCTTAAAATTTCCGATAACAGCAATCACGTTACCGGAGCCGTAATTGGTGGCGTAGTGGGCGGTCTGTTGGGTCATCAAGTGGGTAGCGGACGCGGCCAAACTGTGGCTACCGTAGCAGGTGCGGTCGGAGGTGCGCTTGCAGGCCAGGAAATTGAAAAACGTTCACAAGCTGAAAATCAGGAAAAATATCGTATCCATGTTCGGTTAAGTAACAACACTATTTACACCGTTACCCAGGATAGCACCGACAACCTGAGAATTGGGGATCGAGTGCGTGTAGACAAGGATCGGTTATCACGCGCTACGCCGTAATAACGTGCGTTCGGATTCCAAAATAAAACTAATGGGCAGGCCATTGACTGCACGTTACAAATCCGCGTGTCACTTCACGCCAGCTATCATTCTTATCGCGCTGGAGTTCGACCACTTGCACTGATTCATCAGATACCGCGAAATGTGCATCAAGCGCGGCACATATCTCAACCTGCCGCATTACGCTGGCTTCGGCTTCCAAACGAACCGGAGCCAAAAAGCTTATGCGCGGCAATATAATCCAATAACTATCCGACGTCGTCTGCGGTAATAATCCAACCGGATTACGTACCCACCAACCGGACAAATGATTGACCGAAACACCGGGAATAGGGGCAACAGGAATGAAATATTTGCCTGCTTGTGTTACAGGGTAAAACAAGTAACCTTTAATGAACGCCTGTGTTTTTTTCAGCACCACCCCTGTCGGCAGTGCTGCGCGCCCGTCGGGTGTGTAGCCTAATTGAAGCTGATGTTGGAATACACGATCCAGTTTAATATCCAGCCGGTCACGTACCGCAAGGCCGATGAATGCACGTTGCTCGGACAACGGCTCTGCCTGCAGATAAAACTTTACTGCTGTTTCCCAATGACAAATATTCCCGTCGGCATCCCGAAATAAAAAGTCATATTCACCCAAGGTTCGCTGCGCATTCTGTACCTGCAAATTAGTCGCGATGATTTGCGTATCGGGCAGGTTCGCCAAAAAGAAGGCGACCAGCGATTCAAAATATTGACCCAGACGGAAAGTCGGGCGCAAGGCAATAAAATCATGCAGCCTGCGCGGCTCGGCATCCAACCCAACCAGCCACTGGGCGCATGTACTCAATTGCGCGCGACACCAGGCATCATCCACCACACGTCCGGCATACGCTGCCCAGGCTTCATCCAGCAATCCCGGCGAACCTATAACCCATGCAAGGTCGCGTACCGCATGGTCATGCAACAAATCCATGAGCGAATCTTTTAAAAACAGGGACATATTGGCTGAAGTTACCGGAGTAATGGCGGCTGGAGAATTCAATGAGCAGTCTAATGCCATGCTGATTGGCAGGCAATCCTACCCGCCCTAACTACACAATCCATACAAATGATAATAATTATCAAATAGGTTTACTTTATAAATGATAACGATTATCATTACAGTAGTGACCAAGCTTAAGACAATTCTTGATCGATATCGTTAAACGCACGCAAAAATCATAAAGGGGAAAAACATGAACGCAATGGTAATCGGTGCGGACAATCTGGGAAATATTCCGAAACTGCTTTCCGACTGGGATATAAACATCACCCGGCATATCACCGGACGGCAGGCATCAGATCAACGGAAGCCACGGGGATTACCCGTCAATACAGAGCTTTTGATATTGTTCACGGATTTTCTGGGCCACAACGTAATGCGCCACTTTCGTAACATGGCACAAACGCAAGGGGTTCCCTTTATTGCTTGCCGCCGCTCCGCCAGCAGTCTGGCGCAATCACTGGAATGTTGCTTTAACAAAAATGTTAATCAATCCCAATGCCAAAACTGCCCATTCCGCTCCTAACTTTTATTACCACTTTTTGCTCATAGCAATCGGTGCATACCATGAAACACATAGCGCACATAATTTTGACAAATTTGACCGAGCAAAATAACCAGCCCATTGCACTGTCAACCACACTCCCCGGCTTATTAAATTACGTTCTTCAACTGTTCCAGAATCGCCGGGTTTTCCAGCGTCGAAGTATCCTGCATAATCTCTTCACCCTTGGCAAGCGCGCGTAACAAGCGGCGCATAATCTTGCCGGAACGCGTCTTAGGCAGGTTATCTCCGAAGCGAATTTCCTCCGGCTTGGCGATTGGGCCAAGCTCCTTACCAACCCAGTTACGCAGATTTTCCGAGATTTGTTTTGCGCTGGCGGCATCTTCCGGCCGTGAGCCTTTCAGCACCACAAATGCCACAATGGCCTCCCCTTTTATATCATGCGGCCGTCCCACGACAGCGGCCTCCGCCACCAGCGGATTGGACACCAGCGCGGATTCTATTTCCATCGTCCCCAGACGGTGGCCGGACACTTTCAACACATCGTCAATGCGTCCCATGATCCAGAAATAACCGTCCTGGTTGCGATGTGCCGAATCACCCGCCAGATAAGCGCCCTTCATTTCTTCCGGGAAATAGCTTGTGCGATAACGCTTATCGTCACCCCATATCGTACGGATTTGAGACGGGAATGGGCGTTTGATCACCAGGAACCCGCCGTGTTGATCACGCACTTCATCACCGGCTTCATTAACGATAGTGGCCATAATGCCGGGCAGCGGCAAGGTGCAGGAACCAGGTTTGGTCGCCATTGCGCCCGGCAAAGGTGCAATCATGTGGCAACCAGTTTCAGTCTGCCACCAGGTATCCACAATGGGGCAGCGTAATTGGCCGACTACGGTGTAATACCACATCCACGCTTCCGGATTAATCGGCTCGCCCACGCTACCCAGCAAACGCAAACTGGAAAGATCGTATTGCTTCGGTAATTCGCCACCCAGTTTAATCAGCGAACGAATGGCAGTGGGTGCGGTATAAAAAGTGGTGACACGATGATCCTGAATCATCTTCCAGAAACGGCCGGCATCCGGCCAGGTGGGCACGCCCTCAAATATCACTTGTGTCGCACCCATCGCCAGAGGGCCATAAGCCACATAACTATGGCCGGTTATCCAGCCCACATCAGCGGTACACCAGAAAACGTCAGTCGGCTTATAGTCAAATACCCACAGCATGGAAACCATGGTGCCGAGCAGATAGCCGCCGCTGGAATGCTGCACGCCTTTGGGTTTTCCGGTAGAGCCCGAGGTATACAAAATGAACAAGGGATGTTCCGCACCCACCCATTCCGGTTCGCATGCAAATGAAAGCCCCGCGATCACATCATGCCACCACAGGTCGCGATTCGCATTCCATTGCACCTCGCTACCCGCGCGCTTGTATACGATAACGCTATGCACCGAATCGCATCCGCCCATGCTTAACGCCTCATCCACCGCAGATTTAAGCGGAATCACCTTGCCTCCACGCATCTGCGCATCGGCGGTAATAACGGCACACGCCCGCGCATTCTCAATACGCTCATTCAAACTTTTGGAAGAAAAACCGCCAAAAACAACCGAATGAATTGCCCCAATACGCGCACACGCTTGCATCGCAATTACAACCTCGATGCTCATGGGCATATAGATCACCACTCGATCGCCCTTGCGAATATTTCGCGATTTTAACGCATTGGCAAACTGGCACACGCGGGCATGTAACTCGCGGTAGGAAATCGTAGTCACCCGGCCATCGTCCGCCTCAAAAATCAGCGCGGTTTTTTCAGGTTGCGTCGCCAGATGCTTATCCAGACAGTTATAAGAAACATTCAATTCGCCATCCGCAAACCACTCGTAAAACGGTGCGCGGCTTTCGTCCAACACCTTGCCGAAAGGTTTGTGCCAAACGATATGTTCGCGTGCCAACCGCGCCCAATATCCTTCATAGTCTTGTGCCGCCTCCGCACACAGTGCTTGGTAAGCTGCCATGCCGGAAACATTAGCCTGTTCAACAAACGTATCGGCGGGCTGAAAAACGCGGGTTTCTTGCAAAATTGATTCTATGCTGGTGGGCATGACGCTCCCTCGGTATGGTTAATATTTTCTGTTGGCAGACTGGGCCAATTTGGACTTTTGCATATCGTCACAAGATCGCCCACACCCGGTTAATTATACTGACACGTCCATTATTCAGAAATATGCACGAATAATGAAATCCTATATCTATCGACTCGCAGAAAGACCATGTCCAATCAATATAATCAATGCCTATAATGCACACCTGCTTAACTTAAAGCTGCGTTGAACAAACCCTTTCGCATAGAATTTGTCGATACGCACCCGCTGCAAATCAATAAGTTAAAAAAGTTTCGACATACTCAGCCCGAACGAATGAACTTATTCAGCGTTGCTTTACTCACATCAGGACACAAGCTACCCATTATATTCAGGAGGTTCCATGCGTAAAACACTTCTTTCCATAGCATTACTGCTCGCGACATCAACAGCAAACTCGGCTGAATTCAATATGCGTCCCGGACTGTGGGAACTGACAACAACATCAGACCTGCTCAAACTGGTACCGATGATTTCGCCGGATAAAATGCAGGATTTAGCTACCCTGGCCAAGCAATATGGGTTTGACATGCCCAAAATCAACAATGGTGCGGCAACCTCCCGGGTTTGCATTACCCCGGAAATGGCAAATCAAAAAATTCCAACATTCCTGAGCAAAAATCAATATGGATGCGACGTTAAAAACGTAACCCAAACCAAGGGGGACTACAGAATAAATCTTGTTTGTGAGAGCGCCACCCTTAAGGGGCGTGGCGTTTCTGAAGGAATG